>DASQVB010000097.1:0-32275 GCA_035640975.1 Pseudonocardiaceae bacterium | reverse complement strand
CCCACGCTACCGATCCGGCTGCTGCAGCGTCTCCCCCAGCTGCAAGCCGTCCCTGCCACAGCAGTGGGTATCGGGCTGCTCCCCGAGCACGCCCCAGCCTTCGCCCGTGGTGGCTCTCCAAGGACTACCAACCCCCGTGCTGCGGGTCGCTAACTGCCGCCAACCACTGCGCCATCTAGCGTAGGACCGCTCCAGCCATTACATACTACGGACAGTCACCGCAACTCCTGCTGGCTGCCTCTCATCGGAAGTATCAGTAACGGGCGATCTCGCCTCTAACTTCCGGCGCCGGTATGTGCGTCGCATTCGCGAAAAGGAGCGAACCAGTGGATCCGATCTTATATTGGAACGAAGTCGTCAACGAGGCTGACCGCACGACTCACACCATGCGCCTGCCGGAGGAGGCAGGAGCTCAGGGCCCGTGTGGCAGCTCGCGGGCTTACGCGATCGTGCACCTGGCCATGCACGACGCGTACTTCAGCATCAACGGAAAGTGCGAACCGTACCTGGACGGCTTGCCGGCGCCCGAGCTGGATGCCGACGCCGACTCGGCGGTCGCCGCTGCTGCGCACGCCGCGCTGAGCGCGCTCTACCCGACGCAGACGGCATTCTTCGACGCTCAGCTCGCTGCAGCAGGCCTGCCCGGCGGTCAGCCCCGCGTGCATGGTGATGACTTCGGTCGGGCGGTCGCCGCAGCCATCCACGCCCTCCGCCAGAACGACCCCAGTCTCAGCGGCGCCAGCTACTCCCCCTCGATCGCTCCCATGCACCACCGGGAGGACCCAGACAATCCCGGCCAGGGCTTCTACGCGCCGTTCTACGGTTCCCGGTCACGCAACTTCGCCGTGAACACGCGCCACCATCTCGAGCAGTCCCCGCAGCTTGGTAGCGACGAGTACAACCAAGCCCTCAGGCAGGTCCGCAGTAAGGGCAACGCCCCGCAACTCATCGGGACGCTGCCGGCCGACCTCCTGCCCTCCCGCACCCCCAGCGAGACCATTATCGGAATTTTCTGGGGCTACGACGGGGCCAAGGAGCTCGGCACGCCTCCTCGGCTCTACAACCAGATCATTCGCACAATCGCCGATGCCCAGGCTAACGACGTCGCTGCGAACGCCCGACTGTTCGCCCTGGTCAATGCGGCGATGGGGGATGCGGGGATCCTGGCCTGGGACGACAAGTACTTCTACGACGTGTGGCGGCCAGTGCTGGGGATTCGGGAGCACGACCCCTCCACGGGTCCGACCGGAGTGGGCGGCAACGTACTGGACACCGACGCCGACCCCGGCTGGCTCCCGCTCGGTGCGCAAAATACGAACAACGTCAGCGAGAAGAACTTCACACCAAATTTCCCGGCCTACCCGTCGGGCCACGCGACGTTTGGCGCAGCGGCCTTCCAGTCCGTCAGATGTTTCTACAACAAAGGCGAGTACAGCCCGGACGATGTCGTGGAGGGCCTTGAGTTCGTCTCCGAGGAGCTCAATGGGGTCAGCGTCGACAACACCGGAACAGTCCGGCCGCGTCACGTACGGAACTTTCCCGGCGGCCTGTGGCAGATGATCGAGGAAAACGGCCGCAGTCGGGTCTTCCTCGGTGTGCACTGGGAATTCGATGCTTTTGCTGTCAACGACAACGATGAGATCGACCTCACACAGAACATCGGTGGAGTCAGGCTCGGCATCGACATCGCCAACGACATCGCCAACGGACTCAAGGCGTCCACCACCGCAGGGCCACGCCTGCCGTAAACCATCCGATCCGCGTCCGCCGGCGGCGGGAGAGTACAGCCCCAGCCGGCGGACGCTATCAGTTCGTCTGCGATTTCTCTGTGACCTCATGCACATCTCCGACCCGTACCGGCAACACCCCACGACACGATGACAACGCGGTCGGCGATAAGGGTTACATCGAGACCGGCATCATCATCCCCTGCAGTCCAACACATCTACGCAACAGCCTCAGCACCGCTCAGCTGTGATCAAATGGCGGGAGCAAGTTCAGGGAAGGCCGTCGGTAGCCCATGTCATGGGTCGACACCCAGGGCAAGTCCTAGTGCCTGCGACGCAGATTCTGCACGGATGCATAGCCCGTACTGGTCACTCGCGTTACGTACCGTGCTGGAGCGAGCGAGGAATCAGCGGGTGGCCGCAAACGCCGCTTCTCGGCGACCAGGGCGCCGGTAACTTGGCCTCACTGGCCGATCACCCAGTACAGACAGATCGTCCGGCAATCTTGCCATAAGCTTGTCCACCAAGCACCGATCCGTCGGGTGTGCCGGCGCGGCCGTACCGCGTCGATCAACAGCGGAATAAACCCCTGCACCCTTCAACGCAACAGTCCTCTTCGCACTGTGGATATTCCTATTCTCCGGAACTCCCTGACAAAATTGGCGATAGCGCGTTACTACGGCCGCCAATTTTCAGGGGTCGCCCCGACGACACCGACCCGGTGCCCCGCCCACACTGGTACCCGATGGATCGCCGACTACGGCCTTCCGTGTCATCACCCCCTTCAAATTCGGTTAGCAAGGAGGATGAGCATGCCGACCAAAACCTGTCCCGACGAAAAGGCGTCACCGGTACGTCCCGACATACTCACCGAAGACGCCCGCACCAGCGTTATGCGTCGAACAGCCCGGGTCGCGCTCAGGTTATTTGCTTTGGTCAACGCCGGAGAGGTAACAATTCACCGCTGGTTGATGCGCTACAGTGTCACTGCGCTGCGCATCAGCATAGGGCTGGTTTATTTCTCGTTTGGCATCCTGAAGTACTTCCCCGGAATTAGCCCGGCGCAAGACCTGGCACTGGCGACCACGCACCTTCTGAGCTTCGGGCTGGTCCCCTCCGTGGTTCCGAACGGCGTGGCGATGATGTTGATTGCGACGCTGGAGTGCGCCATCGGGTTGTTTCTGATCGCTGGGCGGTGGCTGCGACTAGCCATCTACCTGCTGGCGGTTCAGCTGGCCGGCATCTTGTCCCCGGTCGTGCTGTTGGCAGCGCGATTGTTTGCCGGGCCACACCACATGCCCACCCTAGAAGGCCAGTACGTCCTCAAAGACGTCATTCTTGTCGCCGCGGCCATGGTTATCGCTACCTCCTTGCGCGATAGTGCTGTAACTGACGGTCGACGACGTTCCTCGAAGAACAGGTAGCCCTGGGGGTGGGCCCCACTCGGGACCCACCTCCCCCCACCGACAACAGCGTAAGCAAGCCGTTGGCCCTGGAGACAGGCAGTCATTCATCGATGTCAGGACTGGTGTGCCCGGTGAGCTGCCAACGGCTGCGGATGCCGAGTTTTTGATAGACGTGGCCGAGGTGGCTTTCCACGGTCTTGATGGAGAGGTGGAGCTGTTGGGCGATCTGCCGGTTGGTTCGGCCCACCTTGGCGAGCTGGGCAACGGCCGCCTCCTGAGGGCTGAGATCGTCGGGTTTTCGCGTGCGGGTGCGCCCGCCAGCTCGCCGCCACTCGGCCCGCGCGCGGTTGGCATGCCAACCGGCTCCGCATGCCTCAGCGATATGAAGTGCCTCAGCGAGCAGCGCTCGCGCCCGGGTGATGTCACCACCACGGGTTAAGAAGGCACCATAGTCGGTAAGTGTCTGGGTTCTAGCCAGCGGCATGGGCAACTCGTCGTAAAGGTCGAGCGCTTGAGCAAAGTAGGTCTCCGCGAGTGCCCGGTCCCCGGTGTACTCAGCGAGCGCGGCCTGTCCGGCGGCAACGACGATTTTCGGCCACCGGCTGGGAAGAGCCACGGCACGCTGTGTGACCCAGTCGATGACTTGCCGCGCGTCGGTGTCCCGGCCACAGGCTAGATAGGCAGCAATCGCATCGGCCGCCCACGGCACATACGATGGGTCGACCTCGCCGGTGTGGTCAGCCCAATCCTTGAGCTGGGCGAATAGCGAGCATGCTCCCTCGGCGTCTCCTTGGCGGTAGGCGAGGACTCCCCGCACGTAAAGCTCCAACCCGTCGGCACGATGCAAGCTGTAGCGATGGGAGTAGATCTTGCTCGCCAGCTGCGCGCAGCAGAGCGCCGCCTGCTCCAGTTGCCCTTGTTCGAGAAGCACCAACGCTTGATAGGTGATGGCCAGCGGGGATCCGCGCGGAAACAGCTCGACGAGCTCGATGAGGCGATCGACAAGAGCGAGCGCCTCCTGCAGTCGGCCCAGGCGACACAAGCCGTCAATCCACGCGATTGCCGCCTGGAGCCAGGTGAGCGGTTCACATCGGCGTTCGGATGAACTCAGGATCTCGGTGAGGAGCCGCTCGGCGTCGCTGAACCGCTCCGCGTGCACGGCGAGAGTGGCGTAGCTCAGAGCAGGATGCCGATATCTGTGCCGGTCCATGGATCGGGAGGTGGGAATGAGATCCACGCGGTGAGTAGCGGCAGCCGCTGCGGTCACCAGGCCGTCCGGATCGCCGCAGCGATACGCGACGGCGCCCCAGGCTGCCTGCGCCGAGGCCTGCATTACCCCGCGGGCTGTGGCCAGTTCGGCGGCTCGACCAGCCCACGACAGTGCGGCCCGAGGACCGGACAGTGTCTGGTGGTGGAATGCCTGGTCGAGCAGGGCTCCGACGGCGAGTGCGGGATGGTCCTGTTCGGCCAGACCCACCGCCGATTCGTAACAAGCCGCGGCGCGTTCCACCTCGCCGGTGATGTAGCTGGCCTGTCCGAGCTCGCGCAAGACTGCGATACGGTCCGCGGTGGCCAACTCTGGGCGGCGCAACAGCCGCTCGTAGATGGCTATCGCATCCTCGCTGGCACCGTTGGCCACCAGGGCCGTGCCCAAGTCGACGAGCAATTCCGTGGACGCGGCCTCACCCGCGAGCCTCATCCCTGCTTCCAGGTGCTGGCGGGCGGCGCGGACTGCACCGACCCGCAGCGCTTCACGCCCTGCCCGCGCCACCGTGGCCACCGCATCAGAGTCACCGATCAAGTGAGCGGCCGTTGCATGCTCCGCGGCCTCGGCCAGGTAGGCCCCGGAGGCAACCAGGGCACGGAAGGCTGTTGCATGCAGCTCTCTGCGCACCGGAGGCGCGATGTCCTCGTACACGCTTTGCCGGATCAGGGCGTGAGTGAACCGCGCCCACCCGTCGTCAGTCTCATAGAGCAGGCCGCCGCGGAACAGACCATCGATCTCGGTGGCGGCCCCGGTGGCGGACAGTCCGGCCACCTCTGTCGCGACGGCGGCCCGAAATCGGGTACCCAGCACACTCGCCGCCTGCAGATAGCGCCGTCCTGCCGTACCGACTCCGACGAAGCGGGAAAACCAGACGTGGCCCTCTGCCAGTTTCCCGCTCCGGCGTAGCTCCAGGGCGACCTGTTCTACCAGCAACGGATTCCCACCACACAGGTCGATGGCCTGGTCTACTACGTCGGCCGGGATGTCCCGGCTCAGCCGGGCACACAGCAGCTCCCGAGCAGCAGCGGTGCTCAGCGGAGTCAGCGACTTCATCTCGGCCAATCCTTGGGCGGTCAGATCGTGCGCGGAGGCGACCGCCTCCGCAGGCCATGGCCTGGCGGTGGCGATCAGCGCCACCGGCAGGGAGGCCAGGCGACGGCAGATCAGGTGGATCACGGTCAGCGAGTCCGGGTCCGACCAGTGCAAGTCGTCAAGCGCCAGCAGCATCGGGCCTACCGCGGCCTCCCGTACCCCACGAAGAATGCCGTAGAAGCGAGCCTGTGCAGAGATGTTGGCCGCCTCACCGCTGTCAGCGTCCAGTGGTGGCACGCTGCCACCGGGAAACCTCCCGTCGAGAAGCTGGTCGAGAGCCTGGCCGATCAGACCGAACGGCAATACCGCCTCGACCTGGTCTCCACGTCCGATACCGACCATAAAGTGCGGTTTTGCCAGGGCGATCGCATGTTCGAGCACGGTCGTTTTACCCAACCCAGCGGGTGCGACGACGAACAGCGCCCCGCCGCGACCTCTGCTGGCGGCCTCGAGGAGCCGCTCCAACTCACCCAGCACATCACCGCGTTCAGCCATTCCGGTCACAGGCCACCCGTGTTCTCCGGTCGTGGCCATGACCATGCTCCTTCCGTGGTTCATTACGGATCTGGCTGAGCCGTGTGATTGTGGCCATCCACCACGGGCACGATCCCGCTCTGTTGCGCCATGCCGATGTTTCGTCCATCGCAGCTACGGCATCTCGACGTCCTTGTCCGGGCGGCAGCGCGGAAACAGCGACCACAGCAAGGAGCACGGACAACGCCCGGTAAGTACGTCAGGCTCAACCCCGATCGTGTGAACCGTTGGGCTCGCCATTGCGCATCCATGAGGTGTCGTCGAGTCAGGCACTGCATCCATGTCGCGGCGGGCGGATCGCCGTAGTGGTCACGACGGCCTGGTGCGGGGGGTTGGTAGCCAAAAAAAGAGCAGCCGCGAGGGGGGTTGGCGGTTCTTGAAGAGCTCACTTCAGCGTGACCGGGTTGGTCAGCGTGCCGACGCCTTCGATGGTGACCGAGACGCTCTGCCCGGCGTGCAGTGGGCCGACGCCGGCCGGGGTGCCGGTGAGGATCACGTCACCGGGCAACAGGGTCATCACCCGAGACACCCATTCGACCAACGCGGGCACCGCGTGTAGCAGCATCGAGGTGTGCGAGTCCTGCACCACTGCACCGTCCAGCTCGGTGCGCACGGCCAGGTCAGCGGGGTCGACCGTGGTGTCGATCCACGGGCCCAGTGGGCAGAACGTGTCGTGACTCTTGCCCCGAGTCCACTGCCCGTCGCTGCGCTGGTGGTCTCGGGCAGTGACGTCGTTGGCCACCGTGCAGCCGAGCAGCACGTCCGCTGCTTGGATGGCTGGGACGTCGCGGCACGGCAGACCGATCACCACTGCCAGCTCACCCTCGTAGTCCACGCGCTGGGAATCAGCGGGCAACTTGATCGGCACATGGGGCCCTATCACCGTCGTGTTGGGCTTCAGGAACATGATCGGGTGGGCCGGTGACTCGTTACCCATTTCCTGGGCATGCGCGGCATAATTCCGACCAATTCCGATGATCTTCGAGGGCAAGATCGGGGCGAGCAGCCGTACGTCAGGAAGTGGCCAGCGACGGCCGGTGAAGTTCACCGGCCCGAACGGGTGGTCAGCGATCTCGACCGCCAGCTCCTCGCCGTCGGTACCCGTCTCCAGGGCAGCGAAGGCCACCCCTTGCGAATGAGCGATCCTCCCGATGCGCACGAGCTGCGACGCTACCGGGCCGCCACGCCATCGTGGCGCAGCGCCGCGTAGGTCAGCGCGTCCAGCAGCGCCAGCCAGGATGCCTCCACCACGTTGCCGTGCACACCGACCGTGGTCCAGGACCCGGTGCCGTCGTTGGTATCCACCAGCACCCGGGTCACCGCGTCGGTGCCATGCGTGCCGGGCAGGATACGGACCTTGTAGTCGGACAGCTCTACGGTCTTCAACCACGGCAGATGGGGATTCAAAGCCTGGCGCAACGCCGCGTCCAGCGCGTTGACCGGCCCGTTGCCCTCCGCGGTGGCGATCACCCGCTCGCCCGCCACGTGTACTTTCACCGTCGCCTGCGCGACCACCTCGCCGTCGGCCTGATGGTCCACCACCACCCGGTAGGACTCCAGGTCACAGGCCGGCGCAGGCGGTACCTCGTCGACCTCCTGACGTAATAGCAACTCGAACGAGGCATCGGCAGCCTCGAAGGACCAGCCCCGAGACTCGAGCTCCTTGACTCGCGCGGTGACCACGCCGATCTCGGCCGAGCGGCCGGCCAAGTCCACTCCGAGCTCGGCACCCTTGAGCTCGACGCTGGCTCGGCCGGCCATCTCGGTCACGAGCACGCGCTGTGAGTTGCCGACTACCGTGGGGTCCAGGTGGTTGTACAGCTCCGGATCCACCTTGATCGCACTCGCGTGCAGCCCCGCCTTGTGGGCGAAGGCCGACCTCCCGACGTAAGCCTGGTGGGTATCGGGAGCGAGGTTGGCGATCTCGGCCAGTGCGTGCGAAATGCGGGTCAGCTCGGCCATCCCGGCCTCCGGCAGGACCGGCATCCCCAGCTTGGTCACGAGGTTGCCGATGACGGCGAACAGGTCCGCGTTGCCGGTCCGCTCGCCGTAGCCGTTGGCGGTGCACTGCACGTGGCTGGCCCCGGCCTGCACCGCCGCGACAGAGTTGGCCACCGCGCAGGCGGTGTCGTCCTGGCAATGGATCCCGACCCGAAAACCCGTCCTGGCAATTACCTCAGCGACGGTTTCCGCGAGCTGCAGCGGCAGCTGGCCCCCGTTGGTGTCGCACAGCACCGCGACGTCGGCGCCGGCGGTGACGCCGGCCTCGAGTACCCGCAACGTGCAGTCCGCGTCGAAGGCGTAGCCGTCGAAGAAGTGCTCGGCGTCGAGGAACACCCGCCGGCCCTCAGCGACGAGCAGCGCCACGGTGTCTCGCACCATCGCGCAGGCCTCGGCGACATCGACCCGCAGCGCCCGCTCCACGTGCCGGCGGTCGGACTTGGCCACCAGGGTGATCGCCGGGGCCTGGGAGATCAGCAGTGCCTGGACTTGCGGATCGGCTGCAGCGGCCAAACCCGCCCGCCGGGTGGATCCGAAGGCCACCAGCACAGCGTGGTTCAACGCCAGCTCACCGGCTGCGGCACGGGCGCAGAATTCGGTGTCCTTGGGCAACGCACCGGGCCAGCCAGCCTCGATGAAGCCCACCCCGAGCGTGTCCAGCAACCGGGCGACGGCGAGCTTGTCGGCCACCGAGTAGGAGATGCCCTCCCGCTGGGCGCCGTCGCGCAGGGTGGTGTCGTACAGGTGGAAGTCGTCGCCGAGCGGGGTGCCGGCGGGGGTGGTGCGGGACATCGGCAAGCGCTCCTGAGTCAGAACCGGACAACAAAAAAGACCCCCCGCGGGTGCGAGAGGTCTGCGCGTCGGGTGATGGTGCCGTTACCCGACGCGCTCAGCAATAATCACTCTGTGGCTGGCCACGAACGCAGTGTTGCACACCGGGCAGGGGGGTGCGAGTGTGGGTCACCCAGCCTAGTACCGGCAGCTGCGGCGACGGCTGAGCAGCTCGCCGTTACAGGCCGGCGCGTTCGACTCGCTGGCTCGACGAGACCAGGGCTGCCAGCCGATCACCGATGGCTTGGGTACCACCTGGGTGGGTGTGATCCCGGGTGGCCAGGTCGAAGGCCACTGCGGCCTCGACCCGGCGAGACGGCTCGTCCAGCCCGAGATGAGCGAGCATCAGCCCGATCGACAGCACCGCTGCGGTCGGGTCAGCAATGCCCTGCCCTGCAATGTCTGGGGCAGAGCCGTGTACCGGCTCGAACATGCTGGGGTTGCGGCGGGTCACGTCGAGGTTCCCGCTGGCGGCCAGGCCGATCCCACCAGTGACAGCCGCCGCGAGGTCGGTGAGGATGTCGCCGAACAGGTTGTCGGTGACGATCACGTCGAACCGGCCGGGATCAGTGACTAGGTGGATGGTGGCCGCATCGACGTGCTGGTAAGCCACCGTCACGTTGGGATGCTGCAGTGACACCTCCTCCACGATGCGCGACCACAGCGATCCGGCGTGCGAAAGCACGTTGGTTTTGTGCACCAGCGTCAGGTGTCTGCGCGGGCGCGCCGCGGCACGGGCGAACGCGTCCCGCACGACTCGCTCCACGCCGAAGGCGGTGTTCAGGCTGACCTCGGTGGCGATCTCGTGCGGGGTGTCCTTGCGCAGCAGCCCGCCGTTGCCGGCATAGGGGCCTTCGGTGCCCTCTCGCACCACGATCATGTCGATGCTGCCCGGGTCCGCGATGGGGCTGCGCACTCCGGGATAAAGCCGGGCCGGACGCAGGTTCACGTGGTGGTCCAGTTCGAAACGCAGCCGCAGCAGCAGCCCACGCTCGAGGATCCCGCTGGGCACCGAGGGGTCCCCTACCGCGCCGAGCAGGATGCCGTCGTGCTGGCGTAGCTCGTTGAGCACCGACTCAGGAAGTAGTTCCCCGGTGGAGTGCCAGCGCGCGGCACCGAGATCGTAAGGCGTGGTCTCGGCGTCGGGAGCGACCTCGTTCAGGACCTTGAGCGCCTCACCGATCACCTCTGGACCGATCCCGTCGCCAGGGATCACCGCGAGCCGCATGAACCACCTCCAGTGCCCGGGCCCCTGCCGTGGGACCCTCTGCCGCGGGCAGGTTACCCGCAGCGACGCCGAGCACCGCAGGATGGATACGCGAATGGTCTAAGCCGCACCAGTCACCCCGCCGAATATCGTCGAATATCACGGATCGGCCGGGCGAAGCCCGCCGCGCGCAGGGTCTGGAGACACCACCGGTACGGGGGGCGCTGCGGGCACCGGAAGCGGCACGGCAGGACCGAGCCCACCGATCAGCGCAGAGCCGGGCGCCGACACCGGCACCAGCTGCATCCGATTCCCGCTGAGGTTGGCCGGGTGCAACACCAGCAGCTGCGATGCACGTTGAGCCGTCGCGGTGATGGTGTCCCGATGGACCATCAACGCGGTCCCCGGGCGGGCCAGATAGCTCAGCGCGGCATTCCCGGTTCCCTGGGCCCACAGCCCCGGCCGCACGGCGTCGAACAAGGCGGGACCCGTGCTGTCGATGACCTCGCCGAGGCTCACCGGACTGGTGTAATAGCTTCCGACCGCCGTGGTGTAGCTGATCGGCGCCGTTGCCGCCAGCGGGTCGATCCCCAGCGCAGCCAGCGACACCGGCAGCACGATGATGTTGCTGTCGAAGACGCCGGAGTCCACGTCCCCGAACTGCCCGTTGACCGGCAGCACCTGAACCGGGGGGGATCCTGGCGGCACATGCAGGTCGATGGTCACCGCGACGAGCACGTCGGTCCCGGCCAGCTTCGTCCCGCGGACCTCGAAATCGGGCAGCCCATCCCCGGTGGTGTCGATGTTGACGAACGGGATGGTGTTGCTGCCGACGTTGTACCAGTCCTCCCACGTGGTGATCCCGAAAGCGAGCAACGCGTCTTTCGGTCTGCCCCGAGCTACTGCCAGCGGCGCAGTGGAGGTCACCCCGACATAGCGGATATCACCTCCCCGAGCAGTCCCGTTGGGCGTGCAGGCCGCCACGAATACGCCCGTGCACTCAACCAACCGCCCGCTTTCGGTTTGTAGCTGCAGGACACTGATCAGCGACCGGTAGGCGGCATCTCCGCTGCCCTGGCTCACTCCCCGGCCGGACAGGGACAGCACGGCCTGCCGGTCGTTGTCGTGGAAGTGCAGACCTTGGAGTGCCGACAGCTCGGACACGGGCCTCGGAGCGGCATAGACCGGCACCCGCAGGGCGACCCCATCCTGCGGGACACCCGCACCCGAGTTATCTAGTGCGCTGAATACGATCCGGCCGGAGGCGTCGGCGACGAACTGACGGGCCGCACCGAGTTGGGTTTTCTCGATAGTCGGATCTGCGGTACGGCGCAGTGCTGACGGATCGTCGATGCGTAGCGTGACGGTCAGTGCCGCGACTGACCGCGGCGCGATGTCGACCGATCTGCGGGATAGTTGGTACTCGACGCCGGGCATGGTGGTGATGGGTTGGTAGGTGACCGCGTACCGGGACGCGGTTGCACCCTTGTTCACCAGTGTGATCGTCTTGCTGAGAGTGGCTGGCCCGGTGGCCTGCACCACGCCGAAGCCGGCACTGACCTGACCGGGGTCATCCGGCACCATCGCCAGCACCTGATTGCGCACCGCGGCGGCAGTGTCCACCCGGCCGGCGCCAACCCGGTTGGGGGCCGCGATCGGGGCCTGCTGCCCGTCGCCCGAATGGACATCCGCTCCTGCGGTATTCACCACCGCGGCCTTGACCTCGGCGACACTCCAGTCCGGATGCGCCTGGCGCACCAACGCCGCAATGCCCGCGACATGCGGGGAAGCCATCGACGTCCCGCTGATCACCAGGACGTCCGATCCGCTGCCGGTCAGCGCCGACGCGATGGTGTCCCCGGGCGCCGCCACGTCCGGTTTGAGGGCGGGACCCCGCACGGCTCGCGAGCTGAACTCACTGACGGTGTCGGTGATTCGTGGATCATCGGTGGGCACCGAGGTCCGCAGCTTTCCCGCGAGCCGCATCACGAGCGTCCCGGCCCGCAGTGCCGGACGCAGCGCCGCGGTGTCCGGACCGGTCAACTGGAACATCGGCACCCCGGCGTTGCCTGCGATGCTCGCGGCGAAATGCTCCTTCGCCGAGGACAGCAGCACTCCTGCGGCCTTGGCGACCAGCGCGTGATCGGCCCGCACCGTCGAACCGCAGCGCCGGGTGGCATCGTCATCGTCCCACTCCAGCCAGACATGCTTGCCCGCCACCGCGGCAGCATCGGCAGCCGAGTAGGGCTGGCAGCCGTCGGCGTTGGCGGGATCGGACAGCCCTCCCACCGGCGCGGTGCGATCCAGGCCGTAGTAGCCCAGGAAATCCTGGCTGTACTGGCCACCCACGATCTGGCTACCCGAAACGGCCACGCCGCTGGGCGCGGTCACCTGAGCCCCGTCGCGCAGCACAGCGGAGTCTCGGGTGCTGGCCACGGTGAGCGCCTCGGGAGTGTTGCCCGGTGCTCCACTGATGTCGTAGAGGTCACCGCCGTTGCCCGCCGCGAAGACCGGCAGCACCCCGTTGAGCGCCAGCTGGCGGACGAACAGGCTGTCCGGGTCGTCGGGAGCGCCGTAATCCGAGCCCAGCGACAGGTTCACCACGTCGAGCCGGTCGGTGAAGTCGCCATCGCCGTCGGGGTCCAGCGCCCAGTCCATCGCCTTGGCGATCAACCCTGTCGCGCCTCGGCAACCGAAGACCTTCAACGCGTACAGCAGCGCGTGCGGAGCGGTGCCGGGGCCGATCCGCAGGGCGTTCAGCGCCGCCGGGTCCAGCTCCTGGTAGTCACCGCGGAAGGTGCTGCCGTCAGCCTTGACACCGAATCCGGCCGCGGTCCCGGCGACGTGGTTGCCGTGTTGACCGCAGGCCAGCGGGTTGGGGTCTGGTCGTGGGATGGCCCCCAGCAGGCCACTGGCCGCGCCTCCGTCGTAGTCATCGCCGGCAAAATCGTATCCACTCACCACTTTGCGGGTCGGGAAGTAGCTCGGCTCGATCATGGTGCGGTCGATGGCGGTGTAGGCCGCTGGGGTACCGGGACCGCCGAAGTCGGCGTGGGTGTAGTCGATCCCGTCGTCGATGATGCCGATCCGTACTCCGTCACCCAGCCGCCCGGTCTGTTGCCAGGCGCGCAACGTCCTGGTCAGCTGCACGGCGCTGGAGTTCATCACGGTCTTGGGCACGATCTTGTACACCGAGCGGACGTCGGACGAGCCGGCCACGTGACGAATCGCGTCCGCATCGGCGATCACGGCCAGTCCAGGCACGGCGTTGGTGGTCCGGAACAGCTCGCGGACGCCCGCATCGCGGTGGCGCAGCATCCCGAGCGCCCCATCGGCGGCCCGCTCCACCTGGCTCTTGGCAGCGCTGGCCACCCGCGCCGCGGTCGTGGCCGGCCGCCCCGCGCTGCGCTCGGCGTGGAAGACCTCCACCGCCGAGGTTTGGGCGAGTTCAACGAAGACCGCCACCGGCCCCCGCGTCGCGTCCAGCCGGGGGCCGATCTTGCCCTGCAGTGGTGCCGGCGGCAGGCCAACTGCTGGCGGCAGGCCAACCGCGAGCGGCACCGTATCGGGCTGACCGCTGGCCGGGCCGTTGAGTCCCGCGGAGGCGATCACGGTGAGCACAACAACCAGGATGCGGCGCACTGACGGACCGTACCCAGTTGATCGCGTTTTGTGACCAGTCCGGACGGGTAGTTCGGTGCCCCGGAAAGCTCGGGAAGGTCAGCCGAACGTGACCGAACGGACGGTGCGGGCACCAACCGATGCCCCGATGGCGTCGAGCACGTCCCGTGGCACGGTCTGGTCGACCCGCAGCATCATGACTGCATCGGTACCCGCAGTCGTCTGGCTGATCTGGGCCGCTTCGATGTTGACGTCGGCGGCCCCCAACACCGTGCCGACTGTTCCCATCACGCCAGGACGGTCCGGGTACTCCATGAAGATGGCCTCGCCCTGGGCCCGAAGGTCGAAGTGCCGGCCATCGATCTCGACCAACTTCTGCACCTGCGCAGGCCCGGACAGGGTTCCTGAGACCGAGGAAACGGTGCCGTCGGCGAAGGCACCCCGCACGCTGACCACACTGCGGTGGCTTGGACTTTCCGGCGCGGTGACCACGGCAACGGCGATCCCGCGTTCCTGCGCCAGCCGCGGCGCGTTGACGAAGGTGACCTGCTCGGCCACCACATCAGTGAAGATGCCACGAAGCGCCGCGAGCTGCAGGACTGAGACGTCCTCGGCAGCCAGCTCACCACGCACGTCGAGGGTCACCGAATCAGGCGAACGCGCGGTCAGGGTGGCCAGCACGGTACCCAGTTTCTGGGTCAGCGGCAGCCAGGGCCGAACCTCCTCGCCCACCACCCCATTGCTGATCACGTTCACCGCGTCGGGTACGAACTCGCCGCGCAGCGCCAGCAGCACGCTGCGCGCGACGTCGGTGCCCGCCCGGTCCTGCGCCTCGGCGGTGGAGGCACCCAGATGCGGGGTGACGACGACCTGCGCAAGCTCAAACAGCGGGCTGGCGGTGCACGGCTCGGTGGCGAAGACGTCGATGCCAGCGCCACCGACCTGCCCACTTCGCACCGCGTCGGCCAGCGCCTGCTCGTCCACCAGGCCACCGCGGGCGGTGTTGACGATCAGCACGCCCGGCTTGGTCTTGACGAGTTGGTCGGCTCCGATCAGGCCAAGCGTCTCGGGAGTCTTGGGCAAATGGATCGAGATGGCGTCCGCGCGGGACAGCAGCTCGTCCAGGTCGACCAGCTCGATGCCCAGCTGAGCAGCCCGTGCCGGGGACACATAGGGGTCGTAGGCGATCAGCTCCGTTCCGAAGGCAGCCAGCCGCTGCGCCACCAGCTGGCCGATCTTGCCCAGGCCCACCACGCCGACGGTCTTGCCGGACAGCTCGACGCCACCGAACGAGCTGCGCTTCCACTGCCCGCTACGCAGGCTCGCGTCGGCCGCCGGGACGTGCCGGGCCACCGCCAGCAGCAGCGCGATGGCGTGCTCGGCGGCCGAGACGATGTTGGAGGTGGGCGCGTTGACCACCATCACACCGCGCTCGGTGGCCGCCGGCACGTCGACGTTGTCCAGCCCGACACCGGCCCTGGCGACGACCTTGAGCCGGCGGGCGTGGCTCAGCGCCTCGGCATCCACCCGGGTGGCCGAGCGCACCAGCAGCGCCTCGGCATCCGGTAGCGCGTCGAACAGGGCCTCCCGATCGGTGCCGTCGACGTGCTGAACATCGAACTCGTCGTCGAAGATCTCCAGCACCGACGGTGCGAGCTTCTCCGCGATCAGAACTAGGGGTCGGGTCACGGTTGGTCAGTTTAGGCGGTGTCGGTGAGCGGGCGATCCACCCAGGACATCAGCCCGCGCAACCGCGCCCCGACCTGCTCGATGGAGTGCTGCTCCCCCTCAGCGCGCAGCTTGGTGAAGTTCGGACGACCGTTGTCGTCCTCTGTGACCCATTCGCGGGCGAAGGTGCCGTCCTGGATCTCGGCGAGGATTCGGCGCATCTCGTCCTTGACCTGCGGTGTGATCACCCGCGGCCCGCGGGTGAGGTCCCCGTATTCAGCAGTGTCGGAGATCGAGTAGCGCATCCGGGCGATCCCGCCCTCATACATCAGATCGACGATGAGTTTGACCTCGTGCAGGCATTCGAAGTACGCCACCTCGGGCGCGTAGCCGGCCTCGGTGAGCACCTCGAACCCGGCCTGCACCAGGGAGGTGATCCCGCCGCAGAGCACCGTCTGCTCCCCGAACAGATCGGTCTCGGTCTCCTCGGTGAAAGTGGTCTTGATCACCCCAGCGCGGGTACCGCCGATCGCCTTGGCGTAGGACAGCGCCAGCGCCTGGGCACAACCGGTGGGGTCCTGCTCGACCGCAATGAGGCACGGCACACCCTTGCCATCGACGAACTGCCTGCGCACCAGGTGCCCCGGCCCCTTCGGTGCCACCATCGCGACGTCCACATCGGACGGTGGGGTGATCAGGTCGTACCGGATGTTGAAGCCATGCCCGAACAACAGCGCATCACCCGAGCTCAGGTTCGGCGCGATGTCGTTGGCGTAGATGGTCCGTTGCTTGGTGTCCGGCGCGAGAATCATGATGACGTCGGCCTCGGCCGACGCCTGCGCCGGCGTCACGACCCGCAGCCCCTCATCGGCCGCCTTCGGGCGCGACTTGGATGCCTCAGGTAGTCCGACGCGCACGTCGACCCCGGAATCACGCAGGCTCAGCGCATGTGCATGCCCCTGGCTGCCATACCCGATCACCGCCACTTTCCGGGCGCCGATAATCGACAGATCAGCATCATCATCGTAAAAGATCTCTGCACTCATCGTGGGCTCCTGATCTTGGTCGGAATCGCGTTCTGGGGACAGAAAGCGCTTAAGCGAGGCCAGGTAACTGCGTTCTGTCCTCAGAACGCGGGAAGGGTGGAGCTAGCGGAGTGGGCCGGCGGTGATGGCGCGGGGGCCGCGGCCGATAGCGACCATGCCGGATTGGGCCATCTCGCGGATGCCGAAGGGTTCGAGCATCCGCAGCAGCGCATCGAGCTTGTCCGCGGTCCCGGTCGCCTCGATGGTCAGCGCCTCCGGGGAGACGTCGACCACCTTGGCCCGGAACAGCGTGACCGTCTCGAGCACCTGGGAGCGCACCGTGGTGTCAGCGCGGATCTTCACCAATAGCAGCTCCCGCTGCACCGCCGCCACCGGGTCGAGCTCAACGATTTTGATCACATTGATCAGCTTGTTGAGCTGCTTGGTGACCTGCTCCAGGGGTAGGTCATCGACCACGACCACGATGGTCATCCGGGAGATGTCGGGGTTCTCGGTGGGCCCCACCGCCAACGAGTGGATGTTGAATCCACGGCGGCTGAACAGCCCGGCCACCCGGGCCAGCACGCCGGGCTTGTTCTCCACCAGCACCGACATGGTGTGCGTGGTCATGACCCGTCCTCGTCGAACAGCGGGCGGATGTTGTGTGCCGCCATGATCTGATCATTGCTGTGACCCGCCGCGACCATCGGCCATACCTGGGCGTCCTTACCCACCACGAAGTCGATCACAACCGGACGGTCGTCGATCTCCATCGCCTGCTCAATGGCCTTGTCGACGTCCGACTCGACCTCGCAGCGCAAACCCACGCAACCCAATGCCTCGGCGAGTTTCACAAAGTCCGGGATGCGGGAGTGGGTCCCGAGGTCGGTCTGTGAATAGCGTTCGGAGTAGAACAGGTTCTGCCACTGCCGAACCATTCCGAGGCTACCGTTGTTGATGACGGCGACCTTGATCGGAATCTTCTCGATGGCGCACGTCGCCAGCTCCTGATTGGTCATCTGGAAGCAGCCATCGCCGTCGATAGCCCAGACCGCGACGTCGGGCCTGCCGAGCTTGGCGCCCATCGCCGCCGGCACCGCGAAGCCCATCGTGCCAAGGCCGCCAGAGTTGATCCAGGTGCCCGGCTTCTCGTATCTGATGAACTGTGCCGCCCACATCTGGTGCTGGCCCACCCCAGCGGTGTAGATCGCATCCGGACCCACCAGCTCACCGATCCGCTTGATCGCGAACTGCGGAGAGAGCATGCCGTCCGTCGGCGGGTCATAGCCCAGCGGGAACGTCGTGCGCCAGCTTTCCAGCTGCGCCCACCACGCGGCGAGATCGGGCTGTCCGGAGGTGAACTCGGCCCGCACCGCCGTGAGCAGCTCGCTGATCACCTCCGCGCAGTCACCGACGATCGGCACATCGGCCCGGCGATTCTTGGAGATCTCCGCAGGATCGATGTCTGCGTGCACCACCGCGGCGTCCGGGGCGAACGTGGACAGCTGTCCGGTGACCCGGTCGTCGAACCGGGCGCCGAGCGCGATCAGCAGATCGGAGCGCTGCATCGCTGCGACCGCCGCCACGGTGCCGTGCATGCCGGGCATGCCCACGTGCTGGGGATGCGAGTCGGGGAAGGCGCCGCGAGCCATCAGCGTGGTGACCACCGGCGCGCCGGTGAGCTCGGCCAGCTCCCGCAACGCCGCAGTGGCCCGCGCCTTGATCACGCCCCCGCCGACGTAGAGCACCGGCCGCCGCGCGGTGGCGATCAGCCGGGCGGCCTCGCGGATCTGCTTGCCGTGCGGCCGGGTGGTGGGTCGGTACCCTGGCAGGTCGATCTGGGGGGGCCAGGAGAAGGTGGTCAGTGCCTGCAGGACATCCTTGGGAATGTCCACCAGCACCGGTCCGGGCCGGCCGGTGGACGCGAGATGGAACGCCTCGGCGATAGCTCGTGGAATCTCCGCCGCATCGGTCACCAGGAAGTTGTGCTTGGTAATCGGCATGGTGATGCCGCAGATGTCCGCTTCTTGGAAAGCGTCACTCCCGATCGAAGCCCGTGGGACCTGACCGGTGATGGCCACCACTGGCACCGAGTCCATATGTGCGTCGGCGATGGGGGTGACCAGATTGGTCGCGCCAGGACCAGAGGTGGCCATGCACACGCCGACGCGTCCGGTCGCCTGGGCATAACCGGCCGCAGCGTGCCCCGCGCCCTGCTCGTGCCGGACCAGGACATGACGCACCGCGGTCGAGTCGAGCAGCGGGTCATAGGCCGGTAGTACAGCCCCGCCAGGGATGCCGAATACCGCCTCGCACTCAACCGCCTCAAGCGAGCGCACCAGTGCCTGCGCGCCGGTGAGGCGCACCGGCGCACCCGCCGGTGGAGCCGGTTTGGGCGGTTGCTCGGGAATCGCCGTCTCTCGCGGGGTCACGGTTGTCATGGTTTCGCCTCAACTCATCGTTGGCTCGCCCTGGACATCAAAAAACCCCCGCGGCCCGGGTGGGCTCAAGCGAGGGTTGGCGCGTCGTCGTCTCTATGAGTCCTCAGACGACGCGCCCGCAAAGTACGAGGCCGTGGGGGATCAGCACGTCGCCGACGGTAACGGGCGTGCCCCCGCACCGTCAACCTACCGAGAACTACTCCCGTATGCTGGGAAGCTCCAGGCAGGCCTGGCTGTTACGAGGCGGCAAGTAGGGCGACCCCGCTGGCGTGTCGGGACAGCCGGGCGAGGCCATGTAGATCGCCAGTGACCACCAGCGTTTCGAACAGCTCCGCGGTGGCCACGACAATGGCGTCAACCGTCGAGCCTGCCCGCGCCCGCCCGCGAAGCTGTGCCGCACGACGAGCCAGCGGTTCGTCCAGCGGATAGACCAACGACAGTCCCACCGTGCGGTTGACTAGCGCGTCCCGGATCCGGTTTCCGGTCAGCGAGTCGACGAGTACGGCAGTCGGCACGATCGGTGGCCACAATCCACGCAGCCGAAGTGCAGTGATGCGCGCTGCCGTCTGCCGATCCCGACGACCAAGAACCGTTGTCGCCCGCGAGTCGAGGACCAGGCTCAGGCTCATCTCGGACGCCGTGCGGGCGGAACGGCGGCGGCGTCGATCCAGGCGTCCGCGGCCGCCAGCTCGTCAGCCGTCGGCGGTCCGCCAAGCTCCACGGACAGTTCCGCCAGATACCGGTCTGCGTCGGCAGCCAGCTCGCGGCGGCGCAACTCCACTCGCACGGCGTGCTGGCTGAGCTCGGAGATCGGCAGCTCGAGTTCCTTGACCGCATGATGAAGATCGTCTGGAAGATAGATCTGAACCCGAGGCATACGCCTACTGTACGCCTACTGACGGGACCAGGCAGGACAACCTGGCCGAGTGCTCCGATGGCGCGATTACTCCTGTCACTATGTCACCGTGACAGAGTCCTTAACGGCTACCTTCCGGCGGCCGCTCACCGCCCTGCTCGGGGTCTTCGGGCTGACCGTATGCGTGACCCCGGTGGCCTTCGGTGTACCAGGACTGCAGGTGCTGTACCTGGTGCCGTTGGGTGTGGCGATTTGGCTGGTGCGGGCCCGCACGGTGGTCGACCGGGACACCGTGGTGGCGCATCGGGTGCTGGGCTCGCGGCGGATCGCCTGGTCGGATCTCCATGGCTTGCGAATCGATGACCGGTCCCGAGTCTGGGCTGTCCTGCACGGTGGCGAGGAAGTGGGGTTGCCCGCAGTGCGGGCTCGGGACCTGCCGTTGCTGGCGACCTTGAGTGGGGGGCGGTTGCCAGATCCGCTCACCGCCGGCGGCGAACGACGTGCAACCGAGGAGCAGCAGTAGTGGTGCGCAGCAGCAGCGCGGAGTAGCGCAGCGACCGCTTGATGGAGCGTGCCATCCTCACATCTTCTGCGACACTTGTTCAGGTTGTCGAGTGGTGGGAGGTTTTCATGGTCTGGGCATTGTTGGCAGGTGCGATCGCTTCGGAGGTCTTCGCGACGATCAACTTGCGGCTGTCGGAAGGCTTCTCGAAGCTCCTTCCGTCGATCTTCGTTCTCGTCGGCTACGTCGCCGCGTTCGTGTTGCTCGCGCAGGTGCTCCAGCGTGGTCTGGCGCTCGGCGTCGCCTACGCCATTTGGGCGGCTGCCGGTGTTGCTCTGGTGGCTCTGATCGGTGCGGTATTCCTAGGGGACTCGCTCACCGGCGTTCAGGTGGCGGGCCTGGTTGCCGTGATCGGTGGTGTGGTGGCGCTGGAGGCCGGAGGGGCGCACTGAGATGGTCGACGGGCGCGTTGAGCGCGGTCGGCGACGACGAGAGCTGTTGGTCGAGGCGGCGTTACGGGTTACCGAGCGAGATGGCGTGGCGGGGATCACGCACCGCGCAGTGGCGCAGGAAGCCGGCGTCGCGAGCACCGCTGGGACCTACCACTTCCCGACGGTTGACGACCTACTCGTCGCTGTGATCACGGCGGGGGCCGAGCGATTCGCCGCCGAGCTGCGAACACGGATGCAGGGCTCGCCGACCGTGCAGGACTTCGCCGAGCTGGTCGCAGACTACCTGCGTGAGCGACGCGGGCCGGCTATCGCCGAGTACGAGCTGTACCTGCTGGCAGCTCGACGCCCCGACCTGCGGCCTGCCGCACAACTGTGGATGGAAGCGGCGCGCGAGGTGCTGGCACAGTGGACCGACGATGAGACTGCTATCCGGGCAGCCATCGCGGTATGTGACGGATTGCTGATACAAGGCTTGATCGCCGATGAGCCGCCAAGGGCCGACGAGATCGCACGCACGATGAGCTATGTGTTGAATATCGGCTCGGGATCAAGGACATAAGCGGCTCAGTCGCACAGCCGTGTGGCGGATCCGGCTTGTCGCTCACCAGCGGCACACGGCTCGCCACCTACCCTGGCCGATCGTGCGATCCACCGTGTCGGGTTTGCCCGGTGCCCGCCGGCGCGCGGTCGCTGGGGCGCTCGCCGCGGCGGCACTGCTGGCGGGATGCTCGGTGACGCCGAAATTCCCGGAGCGCGACGCCGGACCGTTTCGCCTCAAACCGGAGATCGGGCCACAGGCCGAGCCGAGGCCGGAGATTCCACGGCCGCCCGGGGCACCCGGTCCGGGCCCGAACAGCCGGCCATCGCCAGGCCCACCGCAGGGCTGCGTCGACCCGGACCCGCAGGTGGTCGCGACGTGTCTGGAACCGATCTCCGCGCTGGTCGTGCTGCCGGGATCGGCGCTGGTGGGTCTGGCCGCGGAGCGCACCACGGGCCGGATCCTGCGGGTACAGCGGGAGCGGCCGACCCAGGAGGTAAGCACCCTGGCAGTGGATCCTTCGGGTGACGGCGGACTCACCGGGCTTGCGTTGTCCCCTAGCTACGCCGAGGACGAACTGATCTACGCCTACATCACAACCCCCATCGACAACCGGGTGGTCCGGATAGCACCCGGCGACGTGCCCAAGCCGGTGCTGGTCGGCATCCCGCGCGGCCCGGCCGGCAACGCAGGCGCGCTGGCGATCGACTCACACGGGATGTTGCTGGTGGCCACCGGGAACGCCGGTAACCCCGCTGCAGCAGCAGATCCACAGTCGCTGGCCGGCAAGGTGTTGCGGATCGACACTTCGGGGCGGCCAGACCCGCGCAACGCGGCCGGGTCCAAGGTGCTTGTCAGCGGATTACACACGCCAGGCGGGCTATGCATCGACCCGATCACCAACGAGTTGTGGATCACTGACCAGAAACCCGCCCACCATCTGCTACATCGAGTGCAGCCGGGGAATCCGCTAGGTCTGGCCTCCTGGACCTGGCCGGCCAGCAGGGGGGCTGCGGGTTGCGTGGTCATGCTGGGTCGTATCCAAGTCGCGTTCAGCAGTGGGGCGCCGATGTTCGCGGTAGGGATCGGACCGAGCGGCACGTTCATCGGCCAACCCTTGGATATCCCGCTGCAACGCTACGGCCGGGTGTCCGCCGCCGCGCTGAGCCCTGACGGCCAAATGATGTGGCTGGGCACGGTCAACAAGATGGGTGGAACGCCGATCACCAGCGACGAACGGGTGTTCGTGCTACCCGACCCGGTCGGCCCCGGCGGGGGGCACGACTGACGTCGTGCTCGTGAGTGGCTGGTGTTAGTCGCCAGGTGCCAGAAACACCGTTACGCACTCACGAGCGCGAACACTAGCTCGCGCACGCGTTGGGCGTTGGCTTGGCCACCGGTTGCCTTCATCACCGCGCCCACGATGGCTCCGGCGGCCGCCACCTTGCCGCCACGGATCTTCTCGGCGATGTCGGGCTGAGCCGCCAGCGCCTGCTCGACGGCAGCGGTCAGGGCGGCGTCGTCGGACACCACGGCCAGGCCCCGGGCAGCGATCACGTCGTCCGGGCCGCCCTCATCCGCGAGAATCCCATCGACGACCTGGCGGGCCAAGTTGTTGGTCAACAAGCCCTCGCCGACCAGTGCGACCACTCGCGCCACCTGCTTCGGGGTGATCGGCAGCTCGGCGAGCTCCACACCGCGCGAGTTGGCCTGCTGGGACAGGTACGACACCCACCACGACCGGGCCTCGGCCGCGGACGCGCCGGCATCGACGGTGGCCGCGATGAGGTCCAGCGCGCCGGCGTTGACCAGATCGCGCAACTCGAGATCAGACAGACCCCACTGGGCCTGTATCCGAGCTTGGCGCTGCCAGGGCAGCTCGGGAAGCGTCGCTCGCAGGCTCTGCACCCACTCGTCAGCAGGTGCGATCGGCACCAGGTCGGGTTCCGGGAAGTACCGGTAGTCCTCCGAGGTCTCCTTGCGCCGCCCGGGCGACGTGGTGCCGTTGGCCTCGTCGAAGTGTCGGGTCTCCTGCACGATGCTGCCACCGGCGGCCAGCACCGCAGCCTGCCGGCGCATCTCGTGGTGCACCGCGCGCTCCACCGACCGCAGCGAGTTGACGTTTTTGGTCTCGGTGCGGGTGCCGAAGATGGATGAGCCGCGCGGCATCAGTGAGACGTTGGCGTCGCAGCGCAGCGACCCTTGGTCCATCCGCACATCGGAGACCTCCAACGCGCGCAACAGGTCACGCAGCGCGGTGACGTAGGCGCGGGCGATCTCCGGGGCCCGGGTCCCCGCCCCGACAATCGGCTTGGTGACGATCTCGATCAGCGGCACACCGGCGCGGTTGTAGTCCAGCAAAGAGTGACTCGCGCCGTGAATACGACCGGTGGCCCCACCCACGTGCAACGACTTGCCGGTGTCCTCTTCCATGTGCGCTCGCTCGATGCCAACGGTGAACGTCGAGCCGTCCGCCAGCTGAACCTCCAGCGAGCCGTCCATGGCGATCGGCTCGTCGTACTGGGAGATCTGGAAATTCTTGGGCATGTCCGGGTAGAAGTAGTTCTTCCGGGCGAACCGGCACCATGGTGCGATCGAGCAGTTCAGCGCCAGCCCGATCCGCATGACCGACTCCACCGCGACGCGGTTGAGCACTGGAAGCGACCCGGGTAGCCCCAAGCAGGTCGGGCAGACGTGGGTGTTGGGCGGCGCCCCGAACACGTTGGCGCAGCCGCAGAACATCTTCGTCGCAGTGGACAGCTCGACGTGCACCTCAAGCCCTAGCACCGGCTCGAAACGGTCCAGCACCTCGTCGTAGTCCATCAACGCAGCGGTCATCGGGCTGCGACCCTATCCATGCTCGGACCCGGCACGCGGTCCTCGGTCAGATCAGGCACCCGGTGTGTCAGCGGGCCACCCTCGGCCGCGTCCCGCGCAACCTCGTAGGCCGCAGCCACCCGGTAGGCGCGGTCGTCGGCCTGCGCGGGAGCCATCACCTGTAAACCCACCGGTAGGCCGTCCACATCAGACAGTCCGGCCGGGACGGACAGAGCGGCGTTACCCGCCAGGTTGGCAGGGATCGTGCATAGGTCTGACACGTACATAGCCAGCGGGTCGTCCACCCGTTCGCCGATCGGGAATGCCGTGGTCGGGCTGGTGGGCGACACCAGGACGTCCGCCTGCTCAAACGCCGCGGCGAAGTCCCGGATGACCAAAGTGCGGACCTTCTGCGCCTGGCCGTAATAGGCGTCGTAGTACCCGGCCGACAGCGCGTAGGTACCGAGCATGATGCGGCGCTTGACCTCGGGCCCGAAACCGGCCTCGCGGGTCAGCGACATGACCTCCTCGGCGCTGCGGCTGCCGTCATCACCGATTCGCAGCCCGTATCGCATGCCGTCGAAGCGGGCCAGGTTCGACGAGCACTCGCTGGGCGCAATCAGGTAATAGGCGGGCAGCGCATAGTCGAAAGTGGGGCAGGACACCTCGACGACCTGAGCCCCCAGCTCACGCAGCCGGCTCACCGCGAGGTCGAACGCATGCTGCACCCCGGCTTGGTAGCCCTCCCCGCGGAACTGGCTGACCACCCCGACCCGAACCCCGGTCAGGTCGCCGGTGGCACCGGCGCGGACCGCAGCCACCACGGGCGGCACCGGTGCGTCGATCGAGGTGGAGTCCAGCGGATCATGCCCGCCGATCACCTCGTGCAGCAGTGCGGCGTCGAGCACGGTGCGCGTCACCGGGCCGCCCTGATCGAGGCTGGAGGAGAACGCCACCAGGCCGTAGCGCGAGACGCCGCCGTAGGTGGGCTTGACCCCGACGGTCCCGGTCAGTGCGCCGGGCTGGCGGATCGAGCCGCCGGTATCGGTGCCGATCGCCAGCGGCGCCTCGAACGCCGCTACCGCCGCCGCCGACCCACCGCCGGACCCACCGGGGACACGGTCGAGAGCCCACGGGTTGCGGGTGGGGCCATAGGCGGAGTTCTCCGTCGAGGAACCCATCGCGAACTCGTCCATGTTGGTCTTGCCCAGGATCACCACGCCTGCCTCCCGCAACAGGCGGGTGACGGTGGCGTCATATGGCGGGCGCCAGCCCTCGAGGATCCGTGAACCGCACGTGGTCGGCATGTCAGCGGTGATAAACACGTCTTTGAGCGCCAGCGGCACACCCGCCAGGGGTGAGGCCGGCGAGTCCCCGCGCTGCAGACAGTCATCTACAGCGGCGGCGGTGGCGAGTGCACCCTCGGCGTCGAGGTGCAGGAAGGCGTGCACCGCGGGCTCCACCGCGGCGATCCGGTCCAGATGCGCTCTGGTCACTTCCACCGCGCTGGTCTCCCGCGTGTGGATGAGACTGGCCAGCTCGGCGGCCGGCAGCTGCGTCAACAGCATCATATTGCCGCCTCCGCGGGAGAAAGTACGTCGGCGGTCATGACTCATCCAGGATGCGCGGCACCCGGAACCGGCCTTGCTCAGCGGCAAAGGCACCCGATAGCGCCTGTTGCTGGGTCAACCCGGGCCGTGGCACGTCCTCGCGGAACACGTTGGTCAGCCCCACGGCGTGTGAGGTGGGTGGGATATCCGCAGCGGCCACCTCGCTGACCCGGGCGACCGAGCTCAAGATCACCTCGAGCTGGCCGGCGAACAGGTCCAACTCCTGTTCGGTGACAGCCAACCGGGCGAGCCGGGCAAGATGCGCGACCTCGTCACGGGAAATGGTGGGCACGCAGGCTCCTGGAGCGCTCGTGGGGTGCTGACCCGGCGAGTCTAGGCCGCGGCGAGCACTCGACCTGCACGGCCTGGGGGCTTTGTCCTCGATGGGCTGCGCGGCGCAATAACCAGCTCGCTCTGTCACAATCGGCGACCGGCGCGCGGCATGGGCGGTCGGGGTTCCGTGGGACCGGACGGAGGAGAGGACCGTAATGAACAGGTACGGCGGCGGATGTCCTTTCTGATCCGGATTCAGCTCCCGGACCGGCCCGGAGCACTTGGCGCAGTGGCCACCGCCTTGGGAAATGTGGGCTGCGACATCCTCAGTCTGGACGTCGTCGAGCGCAGATCCGGCATCGCCATCGACGACCTCGTCGTGGAGTTGCCCTCCGGCCGGTTGCCCGATGTGTTGATCACCGCGGCGGAATCGGTCGAGGGAGTCGAGGTCGATGCCGTCCGCCCGTGGGCGGGGGTCCTTGACACCCACCGCGAGCTGGAGCTGGTGGAGCAGATCGCCGCTGATCCCGCCGGTGGCTTGCAGATTTTCACCGACGGGGCGCCTAAGATCATCCGCGCGGGGTGGGCGGTTGTGCTCACCATCACGCAGGGGCGTACACACCGGCTCACCGGCTCTTTCGCCGCGCCGGAGACCCTGGCCGCGCAGCTGCCGTGGTGGCCACTGCGCCGGGCGACGATCCTGGACGGTGAAGATTCCTGGGTGCCGCTGCCCTGGCGAGAGCTGGGTACCGAGCTGGCGGCGACCCCGCTGGGAGGGTCAGAACTAGTCCTGCTGGTAGGTCGCCCCGGTGGGCCGATGTTCCGCGCTGCCGAGGTCGCTCATTTGGAGCACCTGGCGGGGATCGTCGCGGTCGTGTTGCGCAACGGCAACTGAGCGACGGCCTAGTCAGGACGCCTTGTAATCTTGCCGAAGGCCAGCAGCGTCATTTCTGGCACCGGTTGCCAGTCGCGTTCGGGCAGCCGGACGAATCCCAGCCGGGCGTAGAGCCGGTGCGCGGCGCACATCTTCTCAGCGCTGCATAGCACGACCCGATGTGCGCCGACTTCGGTCGCTCGCTGGAGTACGGCGACGACCAGTGCCTGCCCTACACCGCGACGGCGGGCTTCGGGCGCCACGGCGAGCATCCGGAACTCCAGCTCATCTGATCGAGACAGCTCGCCCAACGGGCTGCCCGGGGTGCACACCGTGATGGTGCCGAGCACCATGCCGCCGGGATCCGCTGCCACCAGCAGCTCGGCGTCCCTGGCTCGCCGCGGCGCGTCGGCCAGCGCGGCGGCGTAGGAACCCGCCGGATTGGCGTAACCATCGGCGACGTAGGCCTCCAGGGTGAGCCGGCCCACCTGGTCGAGCTCGTCGGTGCGGGCCAGGCGCACGGTCAGGCGATCGCTCACGCATGCGGTGATACCACGGGGCCGGCGAAGCGTCGATCAGGCAAGTCCAGGCAGTGCTGATACTCGCTGCCGGAGGGTGTCGATCCCTTCTTGGACACTTGCCTCGTCGAGATGGGCTCCGCCATAAACGAGGCCAAAGCATGGTGTGAGCCACCAATAGAACAGCAACCGCTCCCAGGAGATGTTCGCCTCGTCGGACGTCACGGCTTCCCGGGTCGCGGCTGGGCCGAGCGTGGTCAACATCCCCACGAAGTCGATCGCCGGATCTCCGACCGCCGACCAATCGAAATCAATCAATCCCGCCGGCCGTCGTGTCTGCGGATCGACCAGAATGTGTTCCGCACCGAGATCACAGTGGACGAAACAGGGCGTGAAATCGAGCGGATCGTCCAGAAACTGGGCGTAGTGCTGGGATATCACAGCTCCCAGCTGCGTATCGAGCTGAGGCAACAGCGCCTGTTCCATCAAGTCCCGGAACTGCGCGTGGCAGGTCCGCCACGCCTCGGTGCTGGGCTCGCAGCCAAGCAGTTGGGCGGCGCGCGCTGCCGGGACGCTGTGTAGCACGCGCAACATTGCCGCTATCGGCGGCCATTGGTCGGTCTCGGTGAGAGGCCGACCCGGCACCTTGCGATACCGGATGACGGTCGCGATTCCCACTCGGCAATCAGCTCGGGCACGGGTACCGCGAACGGCACCGCAGCTTGCACCTAGGGCATCAACCGTATTCGCATCCGCGTGGTCTGGATAGCAGTGTCTAAGCGTGGCAGCTGCACGATCCACGCGTCATCAATATCGAAAGTCCATGACACGAAGCCGCCACCGATCGGCTCGATTCGCGACGCCGCCAATCCCTGGCGAAGCAGCACATCACGAATCATCTCGGCGGTTGGCTGGAAATTCCATTCACCGATCATAGTTGTTCGGGCGCTTCGATGCCGAGCAGATCAAGACCGCAAGCGAGGATGCGCGCCGTGAGATCACACAGCGCCAAGCGAGTGTCGCGGACCTGACCTTCGGCTTTCAAAACAGGGCATCGTTCGTAGAAGCTGGTGAACGTCGTGGCCAGAATGAATAGGTATGCGGCTAGACGATGAAACTGTATGCTCTGCTCGACCTCGAGCATCACCCCGGGGAAATCCAGCAACGCAAGCACCAGCTCCCGCTCAGCGGGAGCTGACATCACGACCCGGTCGAGCCCATCGAGTGACTTGTTACCGGCGCGACGGAAAATAGACTGGATACGAGCGTGCGCATACTGCAGGTATGGGGCGGTGTTGCCGTCGAACGACAGCATCCGATCGTAGTCGAGGACATAATCTTTGCCCCGATCAGTGGACAGATCGGCATACTTCAGCGCGCCGATCCCCACCGCACGAGCCACGGCGACCTGCGTTGCCTCGTCAAGGTCGGGATTCTTATCGACGACGGCTGCGGTCGCGCGAGTAACGGCCTCCTCGATCAGATCAATCAGCCGGACCGACTCGCCGGCCCGGCTGCGCAGCATCTTGCCGTCCTTGCCCAGCACAGAGCCGTGTCCGATGTGCTGCGCCCTGGCCGGACAGGCCAACCAGCCAGCCTCGCGCGCCGCCTGAAACACCATCTCCAGGTGCTGATGCTGCGGCGAGCCAACGACATACAGCAGACGCGTTGCACCGAGGTCGCGCAACCGGTGCCGGATGGCGGCCAGGTCAGTGGAGGCATACCCATAACCACCGTCGCTCTTTCGCACGATGAGCGGCAACGGTTCACCATCCCGACCACTGAAGCCGCTCGGGAACACGCACAGCGCACCGTCGCTCTCCTTCGCGACACCGAGACTCACCAACTCGGCTGCCACCGACGGGAGCTCATCGTTGTACGCGCTTTCGCCCGCGAAGTCTTGCGCAGTCAGCCGGACTCCGAGCTGCTGATAAACTGTCATGAAATACTTCTGCGACTCGTCAATCAACAACCGCCACAGGTGCACGGTTTCTGCATCATTGCTTTGGAGCAGCACGACGCGGTGACGAGCTCGTTGCCTGAATTCTTCACTTGCGTCAAACTTGATGCGCGCGGCCCGGTAGAAGCCATTCAGATCGCCGATAGACAACTCGTGTACAGCCTCTTCCTCACCAAGGTCCAAGAGGTGCTCGATCAGCATACCAAATGGCGTTCCCCAATCGCCGATGTGGTTTTGGCGGATCACTCGGTGACCAAGCCATTCCAGTAGGCGAACAGCTGCGTCACCGATAATCGTCGATCGCAGGTGACCGGCGTGCATCTCCTTCGCGACGTTGGGCGCCGAGTAGTCGACCACCACCGTCTCCGGGTCCGGCGGCGCCACACCGAGCCGGTCAGCGCGCGTCATGTCGGCCACGTACCGGGCCAGCACGTCGTCACGTAGCGTCAAGTTGATGAATCCGGGTCCGGAGATCTCCACCGAGGCGCACAAGTCGTCCAGCACCGCCTGCTCCACTACCCGGGTAGCGAGTTCCCGAGGGTTGGACTTCATCCGGCGAGCCACGGCGAGCGCCCCATCGGCCTGGTAGTCGGCATGTTGAGACCGCCGGACCGATGGGTCAGCCCCGGCGCCGGCCACGGTCTCGAACGCCTGAACGAGCCTTTCGCTGAGCAAACCCTCCAAGGACGCCACGACCACAGCGTAGGACCCATCAACGCAGCGACAGCCTGACCCGCATGCCCGGCTTCCTCGACGCCGAGGTGATCCGGCAAGATTGCCCACACCACGATGCACGTCGCCGACCCTCTGCGCCCTTTCCCTCCGGCTCGTAGATCTCCTCGTGGCACTCGCCCGGGCGGACTGCTACAGGTGGCCTTGCCCAAACGGCCGCGCCATGGAGCTGATTGATCAAGCCTTCATTAGGTCATTAGGTCATTAGGTCATTAGGTCATTTAGGTGTTAAGCACTGCTCCACCGCCACGGGAACCCGGAAGAGAATGCTTTCGTTGAGAGTTGGTCGCCGATGGAGATCATTTAACTCTACAAAATCCCTTCAGTAGACAGCCGCTTCCGGCCTGTTCTGCGAATCAAGCAATAGCCTCCGCAATCTTTTGTATCAACATCAATTTATTTAGTAGTGGGTTCTTGGAGTTCTTCTCAGTAAGTCCTCATAGGTTCTTGAGAGCGGCAGCGTCGTCCTCCTCTCGCTGATCAAAGCTGGTGACAGGTCGGAGTCCGCAGTTCAACGCTCAGGCGGGGGCACCGTCACCACTTGGCCCAGTTGACGCGGATAATGGTTACCGTAGTGATCTCGTCGGAGATGGTGTAGAGAATGATGCCGGTCTCTTCACCCCCGCTGAACGTGGTGAAGTAGCTGCTCGTTCGCTCGTCAAAGTCACCGGCGACGTAGGGGTCAGGCTCTAGCCTTGATCATTCACGGGTGTTGCAGGTTGGGTTGCCGATTCTCGTGTGTTGATTTTCGACTGGTTTGTTGATGTTGTTGTCAAGGTGGGGTCATGGTCGGGGTCCGGTTGTCGCATCGGGTGGGCGCCGGATTCCACAGTTCCGGATGGTTTCTTGGGTCGAGGATTTGGTGGTCAACGTCGGGGTGGTGGGGGTAGGGCGAGCGCGGCCTGCAGGCAGTCGGCTAGTTGCTGTGCCCAGGGCCAGGTCTTGGGGATGCGGATCTTGCGTTTGCGTTGGCCGTGGACGATGCGGGCAGCGGTGTGCAGCAAGCGGTAACGCAGGGTCTTGGGTTCGGCGCTGGCCAGTGGGCCGTCTAGGCACAGCAGGCGTAGCCAGCACAGCAGGTCGCAGGCGATGGTGGCGGCCACACACCAGGCCCGGTTGATCTGGATCGCGCTCGAGGGCAGATGGCCCAGGCCGGTGTCCTTGCCGGTGCGAATGCAGTCCTCGACCCGGGCGTGGGGGCGGTGGCGGGCCTCGAGGAACTGGGCGGTCTTGGCGGGGGTGTTGGTAGCTAAGAGTTGGTAGCGCCAGCCGTCGCTGGTTTCGAACAGGGACAGTTGCGCGCCGGGGTGGGGCTTTTCGCGGCGGCAGATGATGCGCATGTCGGCTGGCCAGTTCGCTAGTTGGTCACCGTGGGGTCCTTGGCGCAGCAGGGCGGTGAGCTCGACGAGGGCGGCCTCGTCGAGCTCACGCGGCTGGCCCTCACCGTTGAGGACGGCGTCCCAAGCGGATGTCGGGACCAGGCCGATGGCCGTGCGTTCCCGGGTGCCAAGCTCCCAGCCGATGGAGTAGTGCACCCTGCGCCACGGCGAGGTGTTGAGTGTGGTGATGTGATGAGGCCGTGGGAGGCGCCAGCACCGTCCACGGTGATCAGCAGGTCGCGACGATACCGGGCCGGGATGCCGGTGATGGCCTCCTTGAGCACCTGAAGGTGATCTGCCACGGTGTTGGACCCGGCGCTGCCCTTGCGCAGCAGCAACGCCAGCGACTCACCGGTGTTGTCACACCAGGCCTCCAGGGGATGATGTCCCCAGGTGCCCTTATAGGTGCCCGCCGCGAGTTCCTTGTCGGAGTGGGCGGTCACCAGCGAGGCGTCCATCCGGATCACGATGGTCTTGCCCAAGTCCTTGTCCGCTACCCGCGAGGGCGGGATCCGGTCGTGCCGTTGAGCGATCAGCGACCACACATGCTCTCGGGTCTTTGCGCGCGCTCGGGCGATCTTGCGTCGCTGGGTCTCCCCGATCTCAGACAGCGCACGCCACAGCGTTGGATCCGAGGCCACCGGCCCGAACAGCTGCGCCTGGTCTCGCAGCGTGGCCAGATCCGACAGCACCCGGCCACCATCAGCGATCAGCACCGCGGTGTCTGCCAGCACCCGGCCCCGGTCATGAACGGGAACGAAACCGGGGCGGGTTAGCGCCCGGGACAGACCGCTGGTCAGGCCCGTCCGGTCGGCACTCAGCCGCAGTGCCCCCGCGCCAGCATGATTGATCACGTCGTGACCGGCGATTTCCACGGCCAGGTCCTTTGACCATGAGGTAACCTCACACACCTGAAAAGTGCTCCTCAGCTCTACCGGACAAAA
>DASQVB010000096.1:0-10575 GCA_035640975.1 Pseudonocardiaceae bacterium | reverse complement strand
ATATTTTGTCACCCATCTGGAAAAGGTGCTGGGGCAGCTTGAACCGTCGGCCGTGATCACGCTGATGCACCTCGATCTGGACGGCTTCTCAACGATCAATGATGGGCTGGGACACCATGTCGGTGAACGGCTGCTCGATGTAGTCGCCAGGCGACTCGAGGGGGTGGTCGCCGACCAACGGGCAATGGTGGCCCGACTCGGAGCCGACGAGTACGCCATCCTTATCGAATCCGGAGATTCGATCTTAGAAGTCGGCGCCTTCGCCGAGATCATCAACACTGAGCTCGCCGAGCCGCACTACATCGACGACATCGGGGTGGCAGTGACCGCGACCATCGGGGTCGTGCAGCGCCGGGTCGCCGGGACGAATCCCGAGGAGTTGATGCGGGCGGCCAGCGCCACGCTGCGCCGCATCCGCGGCAGAGGCAAGCGGCAATGGGCCCTGTTCGACTCAAACATCGATTCCGCCGACCGCGTCAAGCTCCGACTGGCCGCGGCGATACCCGGCGCCTTGGAGATCGGCGAGCTGGCAGTGACATACCAGCCGGTGGTCACCCTGGATACTCAACGGCTGGTAGCCATTGAGGCGGCCCTGAGCTGGCAACACCCCCAGTTCGGGATGCTGTCCCACGAGCAGTGCATAGAGGCCGCTGAGCGAACCGGTGCTGTGCATGAGGTTGGCGAGTGGCTGCTGCGCACTGCCGCGGAGCAGGCCGTCTCCTGGCGGCAGCGCACGCGTGGCGGTGTGCCCCCGATCGTCGTCAATCTCACGCCGTCCCAAGCGCCGGACCCCGACCTGGTGGCAAGAGTTCGAACGGTCCTGAACCAAACCGGCCTTGCACCAGCTGAGCTGGAGCTGCGGGCACCCGTGGCAGCCATCCGCACAGCCACCGGTGAGCTTGCCGGCGAAGGTGGCGGGCAGGCCGAGGATAACCTGCGGGTGCTCACCGACCTGGGCGTGCGCGCCGGACTCTACGACTTCGGAGGCGGCATCCGCGGGATGAGCTGCCTGGCAGATCTGTCGATATGCGTCGTCCAGATGGCCCGACCGATGTCGCAGCGGATAACCGGGGATCCGTCTGGGGTCCTGTCCCAGGCAGCGCAGGGGATGGTGCACATGATCCGCGCCGCCGGGATCGACGTAGTCGCCTGCCCGGTAGACAGCGCCGAACAGGCCACCGCCTGGGCGCGCATCGGCGCCAACTGGGCAGTCGGCGCGCTCTTCGGCCAACCAGGCTCGCCGCTGAGCATCGAGCCGCTGTTCAATGCACAAACCGACTCGTGAAGTTTCTCGATCCTGCTTGCGCACCGGCCGGACCAGCCGCAAGTCGAGATCGATCAGTCTTGCGCCCGACTGCTTTCGTTGGTTCCATGAAGAGTCGGGAAATTATGGAGGTCAAACCGATGAAGAGCTGGGCGTTCGACATGGGGCCAGATCGCCGATGGTGACAGCAGACGACGCCCGCTGGCTTGCCGGTTACCTGCGGGGGATGGTGTCGTCCCGTCCAGCCGCGTGGGCCGGTAGCGAGATGACCTTGGCCCAGCTGATCGCGCTGCACTTCATCAGTGCGAAGGCTCCGATCACACTGATCGCGCTGTCGGAAGCCTTGGGTACCCGACCACCGGCCACCTGCGCGATGGTTGATCGGCTCGCGCGTGCCGAGCTGGTCTGCCGCACCCCCGATCCGGAGGATCTCCGGCGCGTCCTGCTGGCCCTGACCAGTAAAGCAGCACCGATGATCGGAAAGATCGATCTGAACACCGCCCGGCGCCTGCAGGTGGTGCTGAACAGCATGGGCTCGGCAGCTCAGCGTTGCCTTGCCGAGGTTCTCAAGGACACCGCGCGCCGCATCGCCCGGTAGCCGGCCGGCGAGCACACGAGGGGAATGCGGCACTATCGCAGGGGTGAGCGCACTAGAGCATTCGGCCACAGTCCCTGACAGCCTGTTCGACGACCCCGACACGGAGGGTCGGTGGCGCGCTCGGTTCACCGCAGCCCGGATCACCCTGCCGCAGTGGGCTCGGGACGCCCCAGACCGCTGCCTGTACGCCTCCAACGCTTCGGGAATCTGGGAGATCTACGCCTGGGACCGCGTCACCGGCACGCACCGGCAAATCACTGATCGACCGCATGGCACTCACACCGCCACGATCGCCCCCACCGGTGAGCAGGTATGGTGGTTCGCCGATACCGACGGCGACGAATTCGGCAGCTGGGTCATCGAGCCCTTCGCCGGACGCCCGACCAGTGAACCGCCGCAGCCGGCCGTTGCCGGCATCGAACCCAGCTATCCCGCTGGGCTGGACATCGGCCGGCGCAGCGTGGCGATCGGCGCCTCCACCGACGAGGGCACCACGGTGTTCATCTCCCGGGACGGCGCTGCGGCTGAGATCGTCTACCGCAGCGAGCACGACGCCGGGGTGGGATCACTGTCCAGGGATGAGCGGCTGCTCGCGATCTCGCACTCCGAGCATGGTGACTCCCGCCATCCCGCGGTCCGAGTGCTCAGCACCGCACCAGACACCGCCGCTACAACGGTCGCTGAGAAATGGGATGGCCCTGGCAAGGGCTTGGACGTGCTGAGCTTCGCACCCGTCGAGGGCGACGCAAGGCTTCTCCTCACCCACGAGCGACGGGCCCGCCAAGAGCTGCTGATCTGGGACGTTGCAGCGGACACCGAGACTGAGATCGCGCTGGAGCTGCCCGGTGAGGTGGTCGCCGACTGGTATCCCGACGGCACCGCCCTGCTCGTCGTCCACAGCTACTCGGCCCGCTCCACGCTGCACCGCTATGACCTGGGCACCGGGGAGCTGACCCCCCTGGAGATCCCAGCCGGCACGATCGGCGACGCCGGGGTCCGGCCGGACGGCACCGTGGAGTACGCCTGGTCCTGCGCCGCGCAGCCGCCCGCCATCCGCGCGGTACACGCCGATGGCACCGATCGGATACTGCTGCGCCCCGAAGGCGAGCCTCCGCCCGGCTCCGAACCCTTGACCGACGAGTTCGTACCAACCCCGCAGGGGAGGGTGCACGCCCTGGTGGCCCGTCCGGGCACTGTCGCCGGCGTGGCCCCCCGGGGGCCGCTGCCCACGGTGTTCCTGCTGCACGGCGGCCCGCAGGCGGCCGACGAGGACCGCTTCTCCGCCGTCCGAGCACTCTGGCTGGACGCCGGCTTCGCCGTGGTGCACGTCAACTACCGCGGGTCCACCGGCTACGGCTCGGCCTGGCGGGACGCGATCGAGGGCCGACCGGGACTGACCGAGCTGGAGGACGTCGCGGCCGTGCACGACTGGGCGGTCTCCTCTGGGCTGGCCGACCCAACCGCATGCGTGGTGGACGGCTGGTCATGGGGCGGTTACCTGACGTTGCTCGCGCTGGGAACTCAACCGCAGCGCTGGGCGGCCGGGGTCGCCGGTATCCCGGTGGCCGACTACGTGACCGCCTATGCCGACGAGATGGAGCCGCTACGGGCCTTCGACCGGGCCCTGTTCGGCGGCTCGCCCGAGGAGATACCCGACGTCTACGCAGCGTCGTCCCCGATCACATACGCGGCGCAGGTGCGCTCCCCCGTTCTGGTGCTGGCAGGGGAGAACGACCCGCGCTGCCCGATCCGTCAAGTCGACAACTACCTCGCTCGGCTCGCCGAGCTGGGTAAGCCTTACCGCTCCTACCGTTACGACGCCGGACATGGGTCGCTGGTGGTGGCCGAGGCGCTGCGACACGTCGCCACGGAGGTCGCCTTCGTGCGAGAGGTGCTCGCTGCTGGCCACCCTTGCGTGGTGGCAGCTGCACAGCGTTGAACTTTACCCTTGGTCAACATGGTGGTAACGCCGTGAGCGGATTCTAGGTCCGGAGGAGGTCCCCGTGACGCTGTGGCGGCTGCACGTCGATGTGGCCGATCAGCCCGGGCAGCTGGGGGCGCTCGCAGCGGCCATCGGCGGCTGCGGAGCCAACATCGTCTCCCTGCACGTGGTAGGCGAGCCGGCGCAAGACGGTGCGGTGACTGATGAGCTGCTGGTCAAAGTGCCGGCGCAGCTCCCGGTGCGGGAGCTGGTGGCGGCCGTGGAGGCTGCCGGATTCCGCGCCACAGTGGTGGTGCAGGCCGACGCGCAGGCGCTGACCGATCCGGTGAACACCGCGCTGGCGTTGGCGCACTGTGTGGCGGTGGATCCGGGCAGCGCCGCACGCGCGGTGGCAGTCCTGCTGCGCGCCGAGCTCGCTGAGCCAGACTCGGCGCCCGCGGCGCATCAGGCCGAGATAGGGACCGGCGCCACGCGGGTGCGGCTGTGCCGCGGCTGGCCGTTCACCGCGACCGAGATTTCCCAAGCTGCCGCACTGCTTGACCTCGCCGGCACCTCCGGCGGACACCAGCTGCCGCCACCGCGCGCCAGCGTGCAACTGGCCGACGGATCCGAGGTGGTGCTGCGAGCGGCGACGACCGCGGACGCCCCCTTGGTCGCCGCGTTGCATGCGCGATGTTCCCCGCAGACCCGGTCGCTGCGCTCACTGCCCACCAGACCGGGGTTGGCGACGAATGTCCTGATGCAGCTGGTGGGTACCGACGGCTCCACCAGCGTGCTCGCAGTGACCACCGATGGCGGTGCCGCGGTCGGGCTGGCCAACCTGGTCAGCACGGGACCGGCCACCGCCAAGGTGGCGCTGATGGTGGAAGACGCCTGGCAAGGGCGTGGAGTGGGCACCGCACTGACCCGCAAGCTGGTGGAGTTGGCCCGCACCGATCAGCTCACCGAACTGACCGCGGTGTCTGCGCCGGGCAACCACGCGCTGACTCGGGTGTTGCGCCGGGCCGGTCTGCGGCCACGTGGCCGGTTGGAAGGAGGCACCCTCTACGTCAGGGCCGTTCTTGACCCCGAGGCACCTCACACGCAGGCCACGGTCAGCCTGGTCTAGCGCCAGGAGGCGAACTGCACCACCTGCTGCCCGATCATGCGCAGCGTGCGGTCAACCGCTGGATCAGACGGGACCCCGTGCTCGTCGAAGCTCACCTCAGCGGAATTCAGCGCCGCGCCCAGCGGCGTGGGCCAGCCGCGCAGCGCATGCACGATCGAGCGCAACGCAGTCAGCGTGGTGACCGTGGCCTGCCAGCCCAGCGCCATGGCGACGCAGCCGACCGCCCGCCCGTCCAGGTAGGGCCGGGTATCGGCCCGTAGATCCTCGACGTAGTCCAGCGCGTTTTTCACCAGCCCGGACACAGTGCCGTGGTAGCCCGGCGAGACCAGCACCACCCCGTCGGCCTTGCGCAGCGTCGCCACCAGCCGGTTCGCCACCGCGCCGCGCTCGACCACCGCCGGGTCATAGAACGGCAAGACCAAGTCCGTGCCGGTAATCGCGACGGTTTCGGCGCCAGCGGCTCGAGCACTGTCCAGAACCACACCCAAGGCCCGCTCGGACTGCGAATCCTCCCGCATCGAACCACCGATGCCGACCACAGTGAGCCCCATGCCATGGACCCTACGACGCTGCCGACCCAACGGCGGGACGCCGGGTCCGGATACGCGAGGGCCCGGCACCCCGCGGAAGGTGCCGGGCCCTGCGACCAGCGGGCTTAGGCGGAGAACCGACCCAACATCTCGCATCCGGTGAATTCATGACGAGGGCACCATTCCGCTCAATATGGAACGAGTCAAGAATAGAGATCACGATACCTTGATCAAGTACTCGCTCCGCGGTATCAGCTCGCCGATCACTGGGGCGCCGGGCACCTCGCCGGCCACCAGCAGGCCGCCGGACGTCTGCGCGTCGGCCAGCAGCAACAATTCGTCCTCGCCGACCGACGACACGAGGTGCGCGCGTACCCAGTCCAGGTTGCGCCGGGTACCTCCGCTGACGTAGCCGTCGGCCAGCGCCTGCCGGGCACCGTCCAGGTAAGGAATCGCCGCGGCGTCAAGCACCGCCGAGACCCCGCTGGCACGGACCATCTTCATCAGGTGGCCGAGCAGCCCGAAACCGGTGACGTCGGTGGCGCACCGTACGCCGGCCTCCAACGCAGCGGTCGCGGCCTCGGCGTTGAGAGTCGTCATCGTCTGCACGGCGTGCGGGAAGGTCACGCCGGTGGCCTTGTGCCTGCTGTTGAGCACACCGACGCCCAACGGTTTGGTCAACGACAATGGCGTACCCGCCATCCCGGCGTCGTTGCGCAGGATCGTCTGCGGATCGCCGATGCCGGTGACGGCCAGGCCGTACTTGGGCTCCGGGTCATCCACGCTGTGCCCGCCGGCCAGGTGACAACCGGCACTGCCGCACACGTCCCGGCCACCACGGAGAACCTCCGCGGCCAGCTCGAAGGGCAGCACCTCACGCGGCCAACCGAGCAGGTTCACCGCGACCACCGGCCGCCCGCCCATGGCGTACACATCGGACAGCGCGTTGGCCGCCGCGATCCGGCCCCAGTCATAGGGATCATCGACCACGGGGGTGAAGAAGTCCGCAGTGGCGATCACCGCGAGACCGTCCTCGATCCGCACCACCGCAGCGTCGTCACCGTCGTCCAGACCGACCAGCAGCTCGCCGGGTGGATCGGTCACCTCGGCGCCGACCAGTCCGGCTACCACCGACTCCAGCTCGCCCGGCGGAATCTTGCAGGCGCAGCCACCGCCGTGCGCGTACTGGGTGAGCCGGATCGCGGTCGTGGTCATAACGCCCACCATAAGCGCCGGATCGCCGAACACCATGATCACCCTTGAGGACCCCTAGGAAGGCCACGGCATCCGTAGGCAGGCGATGACCTCCTCGTCGGTGCTTTGGGAAAAGTCGGTGTACCACCCGCCGATCGCCCGGAGCAGCCGGGGAGCGACAAGGGCGATTAACTCATCGGCGACGTCCTGCAGGTCGCCGGACCAACCAAAGGGTGCCACCGGGACGGCAAGAATGACTCGAGTCGCACCCTGAGCTCGAGCAACCTGGCAAGCGACCCGAGCCGTGGATCCGGTTGCAATGCCGTCGTCGACGACCACCGCTGTCCGCCCGACCAGTGGCAGACGGGTCCGATCCCCACGGAACAGTCCGGCGCGCCGATCGAGCTCGGCCCGTTCCCGGCGCTCCACATCCGCCAACGCGTCCTCGGTCACACCGGCGCGCCGGACCGTCTCCGGCACGAGGATCCGCACGCCACCTTCACCAATGGCGCCCATCGCCAGCTCCGGCTGCGACGGCACACCGAGCTTACGAACCATGATCACGTCCAGTGGAGCGCCAAGAGCCAGCGCGACCTCCGCCGCAACGGGGACCCCACCGCGCGGAAGTCCCAGAACTACCACGCCCTCGCCGCGCAGGTGCCGCAGCCGCTGCCCCAGCTGCCGCCCAGCGTCTACCCGATCGACGAACACGCCGCGCCACCTCCTTGCCCGCTCGGTCCGTGGATCACTACCGAGGCGGGCCTGCTACGACGGTGAAGTTGGTGGAAAGTTCGTTGGCGCCGCAGGTCGTGACAACCCGGTATCGACCTGCAACGGCGTCCGGCCGCACGGTGGCGGTGCCCAACAGTCGCCACGGTTGGTGGCCTTGGGGGTCGCCCTTCAGCGGACCGATATCGAGTACCGGCGACTGCACGGTGCCGAGGTTGTCCAGGCAAGCAACATCGAGCGACACTGTGGAGTTGGGAGTGCCCTGCCCAGGGTTCGCCCGCAACCAACTCACCGAAGGCGCAGCGTCCGCTGACGAGCTGGGTTCAGCCATCGGTTTGGCCTCCCCCGGGCTAGCCAACTCCGGGCGGGTTGCCCCCGAGCCAGCTGAAACCGGGCTAACCGATCCAGAACAAGCCGCACTGAGCAGCGCCAAGCCGCTGATGCTGAACGCTGCGAAACTGATCCGGACGCGCATACCGCCGCAGTATGCCGTGTCCCCGCGACAAGAATCCATGTGACAGTCCGCCAGCCGGCCTTGAACGACGACATGCATCCGTGTGACGGTTCACGGCATGACGTCGGCGATACCTCGGGGTGGTTTGGACGGAGTGCTGCAGCGCGCCGTCGAGTCCGGGATCCTCAGCGCCGACCAGGCGCAGGCCGTGCTCGCCGCGGAGCGCACCCGCGGGGAGCAGCCTGACGGCATCCGCCGGCTACCGGTGACCGAGGCACTGGGCTACCTCGCCGGACTGCTGGCGCTGTCCGGAGCAGTCACTCTGGCCGTCCAGTACTGGCTCGATGTGTCCATTGCCGGCCGGCTCGGGGTGCTGGCCACGGTAGCCGCCGCGACCTGGCTGGTGGGTGCCCGGATTGGTGACGGCTCGGCGCCCGCGCTGATCCGGCTGCGCGGCGCGCTGTGGTTCGCGTCCTCGGCAGCGGTGGCGGCACTCGCCGGCCAGATAACGTGGGACGTCGCGCACGCCGGAGAGGCCACGGTGTGGCTGGCCGCGGGCGCGGCGGCGGCGATGCACGGGGGGCTGCTGTGGCAGCTGCGGGATCGGCCTGCTCAACATCTCGCCTGCTTGACCGGTGTGCTTGCGGCGGCCGGTGGTGCGGCAGGTTTGACCGACCTGGAAAGCGCGATCGGGCTGGCGATCGGCGCGGTGGGAACCGCATGGGTGATCGCAGGCTGGTCAGCTACGCTTCGTCCCCCCACGATGGCCCTCGTTGGTGGCAGTATCGCGGTGCTGGTCGGCGTGGGTATCACTGTGGTCGGCTGGCCCGACGCTGCCCCGCTGCTGGGGCTGGCCGCTGCGATTGCGCTCATAGCAGTGGGGATAGGGACTGACCGGACGCCGCTGACCATCGTCGGCCTCATCGGTGCGTTCGTCTACCTGCCCTGGACCGTAGGCCACTTCTTCGCTGACTCCGTCGGCGTGCCGCTGGCGATGCTGCTGTGCGGGGTCACGTTGTTGGCTATCACGCTTGCGCTACTACGCAGGCCTGCTCGCCGCGCATCTCCGCGCTGATCAGCGCAGACGTCGTAACAGATGTCGGTTGGTGGTTGCCCGGGGCGGTCGTCCCTACCGCCCCGGGCAACCGCACCCCCCGCGGGACCCCCACACGAGTTCAGCGCCTACCGACTGTCTCTCATCACGGTGGCGAGACCACCGGCGAAACATACCAGCGGGTGTGTTTGAACCGCCACCCCAGCTAAGTGCAGCCCTGCTGGCACCAGGCGAGTAGTTTCGAAGAGTCATGTCCAGCACCGCTCCTCGAAAGCCCGGAGCCGCCGACAACGACGCGTCCGCAGGCCGGGCTAAGCTGCAACCGCGGGCCCAGGCGACCCGATTGGCGATCCTGACCGCCGCCGCGGAGCATTTCGCTCGCAACGGCTACTACGCCACCTCATTGGATCGGGTGCTGGCTGACAGCGGCGGAACCAAGGGAGCCCTGTACTTCCACTTCGCCTCCAAGGAGGCTCTGGCCCGCGCTGTCATTGCTGAAATGGTCCAGCGATGGGGCAATCTCCGCGTGCAAGTCAGCGAACGTGGACTGGACCCGCTCTCCGCCTTGCTGGCCCTGGTCGATGAAGTGATCGCTCGGCTGATCGACAGCCCGCTCGCCCGGGGAGGCACCCGGCTGCTCAACGACGTGCCGATGCGTCCCGACGATACAAACGGTCACTACGCCTTTGGTGAACGCGACGTGCTCGCTTTGCTGACCGAGGCTGCGCGGGCCGGTCTCCTACGCGAGGGGGTCGAGCCCGCGCTAGTAGCCCGGCAGCTCGTGGCGCTGGTGTCCGGACATCGGCAGATCAGCGAGGCCTTGGGCAACCGCCAGGACCTGTGGCAACGGGTCGACGAGGCCTGGGTCTTACTACTTCCGGCAATCAGCACAGACTCTTGGTTGGCCGAGTGGCACGCGTCGCCGTGGGCGTCACGACTCCGGCCAGAACTCAATGAAGATGAGGACGAACGCGGCGATCATTCCGCGTAGTCATCAGCCTGCGATGAGGCCGGCCTAGCTAGGGCGTGGCGGCGGCAACGCTCGGAAAGTGTCCACCACCTGATTGACCTGAGGAAGCACCGTCTTCGGATCTGAACCGGCCGCAGTGAACACGGTGATGCCGTAGTTGGTGGGCTCGTTCTTCACAGTGATCGCCAGGAAGCGGACGCGGACGTCTTTGGCGTTGGTCCCGTTCCCACCATAAATCAAAGCTGGCAGTGGACCGACGCTCTTGGCTTGCGGCGGGAGCACCGTGACGTCGCGATATTTGCCAGCAACCTGCTGGAAGAACAGTGTGCTAGCCACCGGCAATGAACCGGGTCGACTGAGGCCCAAGGTGATCACGGTGGATTTGTCCGGGCTGGTCACTGTGGTGGTGCGGTCCTGCTGCGTGGTCGACCATCCCTCGGGTGCCTCGAAGCGATACCCACCAGCGGTGTTGACCACCTCACGAGTCTCGACCGTGTTGCCGTCTTTCAACATCAAAGCGGTCACCCCGAGCACACCGGCAAGCAGCAACGCGACCACACCGATGAGAGAGACGATCGGCCGACTTCGCAGGCGGGAGATCAAGGTATTCATCAGGGCGCCGATCGTAGAGGGAATCGTGGCGGACATGACAGTGGGGGCCGGCGAACTAGTCGCCGACCCCCGCTGAGTGTGAGTTACAGCGTGTGCTTGCCAGCCCGACGGCGGGTACCC
>DASQVB010000095.1:0-17902 GCA_035640975.1 Pseudonocardiaceae bacterium | reverse complement strand
TACGCGTTGCGAGCCTTCGTCGCCGACGCTCGAGCCCGTGGCGCCGACCGGATGTGGTGTCTGGGTGACTTCGGCGCCTACGGGGCCGAACCGGAGGCGATCTGGCCGTTGCTGACCGGCAACGGCATCGAGTGCATCGCGGGTAACTATGAACTCGCCATCGGTCGTGGAGATCTCGACTGCGGCTGCGGGTACGCCGACGATGACGACAACGCCTTCGCCGCGATCGCCTACGACTACACGCTGCGGCACACCTCCCGGGACTTCGCGGCGTGGATGCGCACCCTGGCCACGGAGCACCGGGAGACCGTCGACGGCGTGGCGCTGCATCTCGTGCACGGCTCCCCGCTGGCGGTGAATGATTTCTGGTGGGAATCGCTGCCCGACGATGCACACCGGATGCGGATCGACGCGTCCGGCGCGGACGTGATCTGCTGCACGCACTCCGGCCTGCCGTGGATCAGACGCTTCCCGGGTCCTGATCGGGACACGCTGGTGGTCAACGTTGGAGTGCTTGGCCGGCCAGCCAACGACGGCGGTCAACACGTCTGGTACGCGCTGCTGGAGTGCGTGGAGGGCGATGCCACCGCGGAGCTGGTGGCGCTGGACTACGACTGGCCCGCGCATGCCGCGTCGATGCGCAACGCTGGCTTACCCGAGGCTTTCACCCAGGCCGTGGAGACCGGATGGTGGACCACCTGCCTGGAGATTGTGCCGCCGGTGGAACGTTCCCGAGGACGATTCCAGCTCTACAAATCAGCGATGCCGTCTTTTGCCGGCGCGGAGGTGTCCTGGGGGCAAACGCCGGAGATCCCGGACAACGGCCTGCCGGTGCTGCCGCTGTTCGGCACCGCACTGTTCCCGCCGCGCCTGTGGCTCTACACCAATTTCCACTGCAACCTGGCGTGCAACTACTGCTCGGTGGCCTCGTCCCCGCAGGCCCGTCGCCGCCAGCTCGGTCTGCCACGGTTTCGCGAGCTGATCGACGAGGCGGTCGCGGAGGGCTTCACGGAGGTGTATGTCACCGGCGGCGAGCCGTTTCTCGAACGCGACCTGGTTGAGATGCTGCTCTATGCCACCGAGCAACTCGACGTGGTCTGCCTGACCAACGCCATGCTGTATCAGGGCTGGCGACGCACCCAGTTGGAGCGGTTGGTCGGTCGCCAGCGGCTGATCCTGCAGACTTCGGTGGATGGCGCCCAGGCTCAGTTCCACGACGCCCACCGGGGATGGGGGTCCTGGGCCAAGGCGATGGCCGGCCTGGACCTGGCGCTGTCGCTGGGCCTGCCGGTACGGGTCGGCATGACCGAGACGCCGCAGAATTGCGCTCAAGTCGAGCCGCTGCGAGCGCTGCTGGCCGCCAAGGGGATACGGGGCCGGGACTTCGCGGTGCGGCCGCTGGTCAAGCGGGGTTACTCCGAGGAGGGAGTCTCGATCAGCGAGGACAACACCGTGCCGGAGTTGACCGTTACCGCCGACGGTTGGCACTGGCACCCGGCCGGCGCTGACCTCGACACATCCCCGGACATGCTGCTCGCCGGGCCTGAGGTCAGCATGGCCGAGGCCAAACGGCGGGCGGTGGAGCTGTTCCTGCGGCTTCGCCAGCGCGACGGCTCACTACCGCTGGTCTACAACTGCGCTGTCTGAGCCGAGCAACACCACCGAGCCACCAGGTCCCGGAGGCGGCAGCAGAGACGCTCACCTTCCAGCACGCCGCCGACAGAGCCGCAACTCTGCTGTCCGCTGCGGCCGCGTACGAACGGTTGGCGCGCGGCGCCGACGCGATGGCTGACGCCGGCGGCCGGCTAGTCAGCGTCGATGACGGCCTTCTTCACATCGCCTACGGCCGCGGGTGAGGGTCCAGTCAGCTACAGCCTTGCCGCAGGGCCGACTCACCGCGTTGGTCGGGCGGCTACGTGCAGTCGGTTGCGTCATCGCCGAGGAAGAGGCAGCCGCACTTCTGCAGGCCACGGGTGACCCCAATCGCCTGGAGCGGCTGGTGCAACGGCGGGCGGCGGGCGAACCACTGGAACAGATCATCGGCTGCGTCGACTTCGGCGGGCTCCGCCTAGCCGTCGGGCCACGTGTTTTCGTGCGGCGGTAGCGCTCCCTGCTGCTCGCCCGCACTGCTGTCCGGCTCGCTCGGTCCCAACCGGCACCAGTGCTGATGGAGGCCTGCGCTGGAGCCGCCCCCATCGTCAGCACCGTAGCCAGCGCCGTGCACGCGATGGAGACGCACGTCAGCGACGTCGACGCCCACGCTCTGTGCTACGCCCGACGCAACCTCGCGCCCAGCGCGGGCGTCCACCAGGGACACCTGCTGGAGGCGACCCCTAGCTCACTGCGCAGACGAGTCACATTGCTGGTCGCCGTACCTCCCTATGTGCCAGTAGCCGCCGCAGACCTACTCCCGCGGGAGGCGCGACACCACGAGCCCGCGCGTGCACTTTTCGGCGGCCACGACGGGCTCGACCACGTAGGGAGCTGGTGGACGGAGCTGGCTGCTGGACTAGCGGCCTGGCTCTTCCGGCGGAGCACGTTTGCGCATGTTGGCAAGTGGTCGTCCGGTTTCTGGCGACCGACAGCAACGGCTCAGTGCGCTCTAGGAGTAGGCATTGGCTACCTCGTCAACCTGCTCGTATCCGACGCGGAGCAGGAAGGTGCTGTTGCGTCCGTAGGACTTCATGCCCAGTACGAAGAAGTTGGGCTCCGGTACCCGCAGGGTGTCTACCCCGTGCGACGCCTGAGCCAAGCAGTCCGCCGGGCCGTCACCCGCCGCGCCCAGCAGCGCAGCAGACAGGTTCATCGGTGCCGCGGTGGCGTAACACTCGTGCACCTGGAGCTGCCGGTACAGCGAGGTGTCACCCAGGAAGCCGGTCAAGGCGATGATGCGGTCGACCACGATCTTCTCGACATCCCCAGTGCTCGACCGGAGAGCCACCGCCACACCGTCGTCCGTTTTACGCAGCGCATCGATCACCACGGCGGTGCGCACCTGGACTCCGGGTACCGCGCCGGACCGCAGCCGTTGCGACACCTCGACCAGCTCCTGGCGTTGGGGGAGGGGATCGTTGGCGACCTGCCCCCAGTCCGGGTCCACCGCCCGCACCGCCCACAGCACCTGGGTGCCAGGCCGCGTGACCACCAGCTCGGCTAAATCCCGCGCCGCTGTTTGAGCTGATTTACCGGCGCCGACCAGCAGCACCCGGCGGCCCGCCCACTCATCGGCCTCGCTGGCCAGATCCGGAATGTGGCGGATGATTCGATCCGCCACCTGCAGTTCGCCGGGAGCCGGGATGCCGCCATCGCCGAGGCAGTTGGCCTGGTTGTAGCTGCCGGTGCAGTCCAGCAGCAGATCGGCGTGCTCCACGTACTCGACGGCGTCGGCGCCATCTCTAGGACCGGCGAGCAGCAGCCGGAAGGGCTGCAAGCCGCGCTGCATACTACCGATTTCCTCGTGCTTGAGCAGGCCCTGCCGGGCGACGGCGAGCACCCTGGTGTGGCTGCGAATGGTGGCTGCCAGCTCGGGCAGCTCGGCCAGTGGGCGAAGGAGCTGTTCGGCGAACTCCGCGCCGGTCGGGCAGTGCTCGGCGGGCCCTGGTGGCTGTACCCCAGCAGCCTGCAGATGCGCGAGCATCCGCGCTGACACGTTCATCGACCAGGGCGTGAACAACCGGATATGGCTCCATGCGGTGACGTTTGCTGCTACCGAAGCAGCCGACTCGTACACGGTGCAGGGCCAACCCTTGTCCAGGCAGGCCAACGCGGCATCCAGACCGACCGGGCCAGCGCCGAGGATCGCGACGTGGCGAGGTCCGGACGCGGGATCCAGGCCCTCGGTGGTGGAAGCGACTACTGCTGTCACGTGCACTCCGTCAGCTCGGTCCGCTCAATTCGCCCACCGTAAGGTGTGGGCTGTTTCCAGCAACCTATTCGACGCTCATGGGAGATCGGATCGATCACGATCATGATGAGCAAGCCGGTGACGGTCTCGATCGTGGTACCAGCACTCAACGAGGCAGCACGCATTGAGGATTGCCTGCAACGGTTGCGCCGCGACTTCCCCGACTGCGAGCTGGTGGTGGTGGACGGCGGCAGCATTGATGACACCTTCGAGCTTGCCGCGCAACATGCCCAGACCGTCCGCAGCATGCCAGGCCGGGCAGCGCAGATGAACGCAGGTGCCGCGCTGACCACTGGCGACGTCCTCTGGTTCATTCACGTGGATTGCCTGATCCCGGCCGGTGCTCTCGATTTGCTGCGGTCCGCGATGCTCGGCCCCGGCGTGGTCGGAGGGGGCCTGCACCTGCGCTTTGACCAACGTGGCTGGGGATTGGACTACCTGGCGGTCAGCTCCAACCAGCGGGCTCGCCAGTTGCATTGGATCTTTGGTGACCAGGCGATGTTCGTCCGTCGTGACGTTTTCAACTCGGTGGGCGGCTTCCCCGAGCTGCCGCTCATGGAGGACCTGGAGATGTCGCGCATTCTGCGGCGACGCGGCCGGCTTGTGGTGCTGCCGACCTCTGTCACTGCCTCTGCGCGGCGACTGGTCGAGCAGGGGCCGTGGCGCATGACTGTGCTGATGCAGTGGCTCAAGGTCCAATACCTGCTCGGCGTCAACCCGGAGCGGATTCGCCGACGTTACGAAGCCGGCACCAGCCGCGGGCGCCGGCGCCGGTCTGTGGCGTCACACCGATGTTGACCATGACCCCTCAAAAGGGCGGGGGTGACATTTGAGGCCTAGGTTGATTTTCGCGGGTGGGCCCGGAGCCATTGTCTGGGCCGTAGGGGATGCCGTGGTCGATGTCGCAGAGATGGGCCGGGATCCGGCAGCCGGGGAACCGACAGGTTTGATCTCTGTGATCACGAGCCGGCGAGGTGTTCGGGTGGTCGGTAGTGGGTGGTGCCGTAGTCCAGGGGGCGGCCTGAGGCTGGGTCGGTGAGGATGCGTCGCCAGGTGCCCCCGGCTGCGAGGTCTCGGGCCACCGCGGACGGGATGGGTCCATAGCCAGCGAGCTCACCGGGCTGGTCGTTGGCGCCCAGTAGCGCGGTGTAGGAATGGTGACCCGCACATCCACGCCGCCGCCGCGCCGACACCGCCCGCACTCACATCGGCAGCCGACGGGCCAGCGGCGTCGCCGACCGGGGAGCCTTCACCACGAGTGCTCTTTGAGGCGCCGCCCGGTCGGAGAGGTTCAAGGTCTCGGAATCGATAATTCGTGCCTTGGCCAGGGTGATCCGGCCCCCTCCAGCGCCGCCAGAGTGGCCGGCAACCGAGTACACAACGACCGGGCATCACCGACCCGACACGCCGCGGTACGCGCCGAAGCGGCCAGTATCAAACCCACCTCGGCCACCGCCGACTCATGAGCCTGGGAGTCACAAGCCCCCAAAGCCCGGTCCCGTGCCGTCGCGCTGTCCATAACCAGGTCATCTCGCGGGCCTGCCTGGCCTGTGCCCAGGCAACCACCCGCTCCCAGGCTCCGATCCGCTCCAGAGCCTCGAACTCACGCTGCTCAGGTTTGGTCTGGGCGGGAGCGGCCAACAGATCGGCCAGCAGGCCACCCGGCACGAACTCCAACCACCGCACGCGCTCGGCCGCCTCACCGGGCCGGTCCTCGACCAGACAGTCGATGACCTCCGCAGGCGGCGCAGTCACCGGCGGTGGCGGCAACTCCAAACGACTACTACCGAACATGTGTTCGACTGTATCTCATAGGGATCGATCGGCAACACACGCATTCGGACGTTACGGTGAACGGCGTGCTGCCCTGGTCCGCCGCACTCGCTGGGCGGCTCGACGAACACGTGATCGACAGTGTGCTGCTCCGGGACAACCCGCTGGGTGATCCGACAAGCCGCCCACTCTGGGTCTATGTCCCTCCTGAGTACGGCGACTCGCAGCGGCGCTATCCGAGCGTCTACGTGATCCAGGGTTACACCGGGCACCTGGCCATGTGGCGCAACCGCAGCCCGTACCGCCAGCCATTCCCGGAAGCCGCTGATGCCGTGTTCGCCGCCGGCGACGTCCCGCCCACGATCATCGTCTTTGTTGACGCCTGGACGGCCTATGGCGGTAGTCAGTTCGTCGACTCTCCAGGCACCGGGCGCTACCACAGCTACCTGTGCGAAGAGGTGGTGCCCTTCGTCGACGCTTGCTACCGGACGCTGCCCGAACGCACGCACCGGGCCATCAGCGGCAAGTCCTCCGGCGGATTCGGTGCCATGATCACCCCGATGCTGCGGCCGGACTTGTTCGGTGCGCTGGCCAGTCACGCCGGGGACGCCTTGTACGAGCTGTGCTACCTGGCCGAATTCGGCAAGTCGGTGCGCCACCTGCGCGACTATGACGGCGACATCGGCGCCTGGTGGTCAGATTTCCGGTCCCGACCTGCGTTCACCAAGCCCGCCGACGAAGATCTGCTCATGATGCTGGGCATCTCCGCGTGCTTCTCCGCCCACCAGGACGGTACGCCGGAGCTGCCGTTCGATCCGCACACCGGGGTGCTTTGTCCGGAGGTGTGGCAGCGCTGGCTGGACTGGGACCCGGTACGGATGGCGCCGCGATACGCCGAGGCGTTGCGCTCACTGCGCGCGGTGTGGCTGGACGCCGGTACCCGCGACGAGTGGTACCTCGACCTGGGCGCGCAGGCATTCCGCGACCAGCTGCGAGCCGCCGGGCTGCCCGACGAGCGGGTGCACTTCGAGCTGTTCGACGCCGGCCACCGGGGGATCGATTACCGCTACCCGCTGGCGCTGGCGTGGCTGTGCCGTCGGATCACCGATCAACCTGCCTGATCAGCGGGCCAACAACAGGAGCTTTCCGGTGGTCCGGCGGCGCTGCAGATCCTCGTGGGCGCGGCGCGCTTCGGCCAGCGGGTACCGGCCACCGATGGTGATCCGTAGCGACCCGTTCTGCACAGCGTCGAACACCTCGCCTGCTCGCCAGGTGAGTTCATCGCGGGTCGCGACGTAATCTGCCAGCTTCGGCCTGGTGAGGAAGACCGAACCCGCTGAGTTCAGTCGTTGGGCATCCACCGGGGGCACCGGTCCGCTGGCCGCGCCGTAGAGCGCGAGCATCCCGCGTGGGCGAAGTGAGGCGAGGCTGGCGTCGAAGGTCGACGCGCCCACCCCGTCGTAGACGGCGGCGACGCCGTCACCACCGGTCAGCCGGCGGACCTCACCGGCCACGTCGTCACCTTCGCCGTATTGGATCACGTCCGTTGCCCCGGCCTCCCGGGCCAGCCGCTCCTTCTGGGGGGTGGACACCGTGCCGATCACCCGGGCGCCGCGGGCGGTCGCCAGTTGGGTCAGCAGCAGGCCCATCCCTCCCGCCGACGCGTGCACCAGCACGGTCTCGCCGGGCTGCACGGCATGCACGGACGTCGTGAGGTAGTGCGCGGTCATGCCCTGCAGCAGGCTGCCCGCCGCGGTTTCGGAGTCCACGCCTTGGGGTACCGGCACGGCCTGCTCGGCGGGCACCACGGCAAGCTCGGCGTAGCTACCCGGGCTGGTCGCCCACGCCACCAGGTCGCCCACCGCGAAGTCCCCGGTGTCGGGCCCTACCGCGGTGACGGTGCCGGCGCCCTCCGAACCGGGGATGAACGGCAGCGGCATCGGGTAGGCGCCGCTGCGGTGGTAGGTGTCGATGTAGTTGACCCCGGCTGCGGTGAGTTCGACGAGCAACTGGCCGGGACCGGGCTCCGGGTCGGGTAACTCGGCCGGCCGCAGGACTTCGGGACCGCCGGTCTGGGTGACCTGGATTGCGCGCATGGCGACAGCCTATGAGCCGCTGGCCAACGCCCGCCGGGCCAGCCCGAGTGGCAAACACCCTGAGCCGGCCAGTGTGTCGTGGAATTCCCGCAGGCTGCCGGTCCACTGCGCGCGCATGTGCTCGATCTCCAGGCAGCCGGTCAGATAGGAGGGAGCCTGAGTGGGCCATGCGCAGTACCGGTCGACCTCGGCCTTGGCGGTACCGGGGGACAGCGACGCGCGGGTGGCCATGAACTGCTCGGCCTGTGCGGGTTCCATGTCCTGGCAGTGCAGGGCGGTGTCCACCACGATCCGGGCCGCGCGGAAGATCCGGAAGTCGAGGTGTGCGAGCTCGTGCGCCGGATCGGTGTAGTACCCCTGCTCGCGCATCATGCCCTCGGCGTAGAGTGCCCAGCCCTCCGCGAAGTAGCTGCTGCGATGCACCGCTCGCACCGCGGGAGCTCGGTCAGCCGACCAGGACAACTGCCAGTGGTGTCCGGGATAGGCCTCGTGCACCGAGATGGTGGGCAGCTGCGCGCGAGCATTGGTACGCAGCCGCTGGGTGGTCTCCTCCTCGGTGGCCCCGTCGGGCGGAAAGGGCACGAAGAAGTGGCCGGTGCGGGAACGGGTCAGCGCAGGTGGCTGCAGGTACGAGGCCACCGCGAGGATCGAGCGTTGGAAGGGTGGTGCCGGCACCACCCGGCACTGCTCGCCTTCGGCGAAGGTCACCAGCTCCCGGTCGGCCAGGAAGGCCCGGGCCCGCGCGGTCTCGGCCGCGTACTCCGCGCGCATCGCCGCCAGGGTCGGGGGGTGGTCGTCCTGCAACGTTGCCATGGTGGCCCACCAGTCGGAACTGCCGCCGGGCACCCGAGGCGCCAACTCCCGCATCTGTGCATCGAGCTCATCCCAGGCCGCGACACCCCGGCGGTGCAGCTCACCGGCGCCGTAGTCGAGCAGCTCACGCTGCTCCAGCAGCGCCGAGTAGAGCGTGTCGCCCATCCGCCAGTCGCCGGTCGCGCGCTCGGCGAGGTCGGCGAGGAAGCCGCTGGTCTCCTCGAACGCCACGACCGCAGGCCCGGCCGCGTCCACCAGACGGGTCCGCAGCGCCGGGTCGCTGACCTCAGCGGGCAGCGAGTCGCGGAGGAAGGCGGGCCCGGCGGCCGCCTGTCCGAGAGCCCGCCGCACCAGCCGTGGCGCGGACAGCGTGGGATCCAGATTCGACCGGCATGACGCCAGCACACCGGGCAGCTCTGCGAGCCGGGACACCGTCGCGTTCACCAGGTCCGGTTCGGGGTGTAGCCGGTGCAGGAACGGCAGCAGCAAGCCTGCGAAGACCGGGGTGAGATACACCGACGGATCCCGCCGCCAGGCAGGCCAGCCAGCCATCAGCAGCTCACCTCGCAGCGCCGAGACGACGAGGTCCCGATCGATCCTGGCTGGCTCAGCCTCGAACCGCGCCACCCACTGCGCGGCCTCCCGTTCGCGACTGTCGAAGGTAGCGGGGCTGAAGTCGCCGAGCCGGTGGGAGTATCCGGGCGCGCCGAGGGCGTCGGCGTGCACCGGGTTTCGGTCGAAATACCAGTCGAGGTAGGCAGCGATCTGGTCAGACGCAGGGTCGTGGTTCACGGCCCCCGAAACTATCCCTACCCTGCACCGTGCGCTCATGAGGGAAGCTGTGTGACGAGGGACGGCGTGAATGTGAGCGTTCCATGCCGCTGTCTGTCGACCGAAGGGACTGGCCAAACGGGCAGCAACGGTCAGGAGGTGCCTGCACCTGCTAACGGTCGCCGGCTTTCCCTGGTGCACGGACCTGCTACCTGGTCGCGGATGCGGCAGCTCGTCCAGAGCGCAGCCATCGCCACGACCACTGAGGCGGCGCCGAGCACGTGCAACGATACGAGGATCTCGGGCACCCCGGTGAGGTATTGCATGACGCCCAAAGCGCCCTGCGCGAGCACCACGGACACCAGCACCAGATAGCACCGCCAGGTGCGGCTGGGCACACCTACCGCCCGCAGCGCGAATCCCAAACCGGCGAGCAATCCGAGGAAGGCGATGAGCAGATCGGCGTGAAGCTGGGCCATCGCCGGAACGCCGACCGCGAGCCGGGGAGTGGTGGTGTCACCGGCGTGCGGGCCCGCCGCGGTCACCAGCGTTCCAGCGACCAGCAGCGCTGCTAGTACCGCAGTAGCGGTGTCCAGCAGACCGCGCAGGGGCCCGGGAAGGTGCCAGCGCGGTGGTGCGTCGCCTTCGGCGAAGGCACTGACTAGCAGTACCGCCAGCCACACCAGAATCATCGATACCAGAAAGTGCATCGCGACGGTCCACCACGCCAGCCCGGTGAGAACCGTGATGCCCCCGAGGACGGCCTGCGCCACAACACCGAGTGGCATCGTGGCGGCGAGCAGTACCAGCCGCCGGCGCCGTGGCCGGATCAGCAGCGCGGCCACCAGGCAGGCCAGCGCGACAAGGCCGACCAAGCCGGTGAGCAGGCGGTTGCCGAACTCGATCCATTGGTGCAGCGCGGCGACCTCGGGATGCGGCTGCGGCACCAAGCTGCCCGGGAAGCACTGCGGCCAGGTCGGGCATCCCAGACCCGAGCCGGTCACCCGCACCACTGAGCCGGTCACCGCGATGCCCCCTTGGGTGATCACCGCGGCGATCGCGATACTCCGCGACAGGGTTGCAGGTACACGGTTGTGTGTAGGTGCAGTCGGCACAACACCGATGCTATGCAGCCGCCGCGCCCGCCCGGGCTTGGGTCACCGGTCCTTGAGTGCTCTCAGCTTCCCGAGCCCAACCACAGAGCTGTCTGGTTCGAGCTGAACTGCTCTGTGGTTGAACTCGGGAGCCAGCGGCTAGCCCCCAACTTGAGGGTGCGGAGCGGGCTCAGGACAGGCGCAGAGTGCGGGTGGCCAGCACACCGGCGCCGGCGGCCCACGCCAGCAGCACGCCCAGTGCGGCCCACGGGGTGACGCCGGTGACCAGGGTCGCGTGCAGGCCCTCGGCCAGCGCACCGGAGGGCAGCCCGGCGGCGAGCACCGACAGCGGGCCGGGCAAGGCCTGCACGGGCAGCGCGATGCCACCCGCCACGACCAGGAGCAGCCACACCGTGTTGGCCACTGCCAGCACCACCTCGGCGCGAAGCGTCCCCCCGAGAAGTAACCCGAGTGCACCGAACGCGGCAGTACCGGCCAGCACAAGCAGCGCGGCCGCAACCAGACCTGCCGGCTCCGGGCGCCAGCCCAGCGCGGCGGCCACCGCCCCGAGCACCACCAGCTGAACCGCAACCACCCCTAGCACCGCGAGCATCCGGCCGGCGACCATGGACCAGCGCGGAAGAGCGGTGGCGGCCAGCCGTTTGAGCACGCCGTAGCGGCGGTCGAAACCCAGCGCGATGGCTTGCCCGGTGAATGCCGTCGACATCACCGCCAGCGCCAGGATGCGCGGAGTGACGTTGTCCACTCGCGGTTCGGGCACCGGCAGCACCGTCAACGCGGTGAGCCCAATGAGCAACCCCAGCGGGATGAGCAGGGTGAGCAGTACCTGCTCGGCGTTGCGCAGAGTGAGCACGAACTCGGTCCGGGCCTGGGTGAGCAGCATCTGCGACAGCCGGCCCCGGCCCGGTGCGGGCGTGAAGGTGCCAGGGGAGAAGCGGGTCATGACCGTAGTTCCCGGCCGGTGAGCTCCAGGAAAACGTCCTCCAGGCTGCGTTTGGCCACCCGCAGGTCCTCGGCGAGCACCCCCTGCTGGGCGCACCACGCTGTCACGGTGGCCATCACTTGCGGGTCGATCAGGCCCTCGACGAGGTATCCGCCGGGGCGCGGCTCACTGGCCTGGCATCCCTCGGGCAGCGCGGTGCACAGCGGGCGAAGATCCAGGCCGGGCCGGGCGCCGAACCGCAGCTGCCGTTGCGCCCCCGCGGTGGTCAGCTCAGCCGGGCTGCCCTGGGCCACCACCCGGCCATGGTCGATGATCACCACCTGGTCGGCCAGCGCCTCGGCCTCCTCCATCAGGTGAGTAGTGAACAGCACGCTGACGCCGTCGGCGCGCAGCCCGTCGATGATGTCCCAGACCAGCCGGCGGGCCTGCGGGTCCATTCCCGCGGTGGGCTCGTCGAGGAACACCACTTCCGGGCGCCCGACCAGGGCGCAGGCCAGCGCAAGGCGCTGCTGCTGGCCGCCGGACAGCCGCTTGTAGGGCACCCGTCCAACGCCGGTGAGCCCGAGCAGGTCAAGCAACCACCCGACGTCCAGCGGGCGTGCCGCGCAGACCGCGACCAGACCGAGCATCTCCGCGGCCCGCACGCCTGGGTAGGCCCCGCCGCCCTGGGGCATCACCCCGATTCGGGGGCGCAGCGCGGCACCGTCGGCGATCGGATCCAGCCCCAGCACCCGGACCACCCCGGCGTCCGGGTGCAGGAAGCCCTCGCACACCTCCACCGTGGTCGTCTTACCGGCACCGTTGGGTCCCAGCAGCGCCAGCACCGTGGCCGGCTGCACCAGCAGGTCGAGCCCGTCCACGGCCCGGACCGCTCCGAAGCTCCGTACCAGGCCGCGGACCTCGACAGCAGCCGAGGGCGCGGACGGAGTCACGTCCACAGAGCCTAGGTCGCGACCGTGGATTGGGGCGCACTGACCCGCTGCGAGCCCAGCAGCACGCACCACAGCGGTGGGGTGCGCCGGCGAACCAGCAGTATCGGCACTATCAGGGTGACCACTGCCGCCGCGATGGCCGACGGCAGCACCCAGGCCCGGAACAGGAAATCCGAGCCGGTGGGTGCCACCACGACTGCGACCACCGCGGAGGCCGCGGTAGCGGTGGTACGGAAAGCCGGGTGGCTGGCCGAGGCCGCCAACGGGATCACCGCCCACAACAGGTACCACGGATGCACCACCGGCCCCAGGAACACCACGGCTCCCAGCGCAACGCCAAGCCCAGCGAGCGGCTCGATGTTTCCCCGCCAGCAGCGCCACAGCAGCAGCAGGCAGGTTCCAACGGCCGCGACCAGTCCGGCGGCTCGTGCCACCATGAGCACCGAGGTGGTGTGATCGCCCAACCCGAGCCCACTGCCGACCAAGCCGGCCAGCCGGCCGAGTCCGGTCGCCACCGACATCCAGCTACGCACCGCGGTGGGCGCGTCCAGCGCACCAGCCCAGCCGAAACCCAGCCCGGTGCCCAGCCCGATCGCCACGGTGGTGGCCAGCGCGACTGCACCGACCAGCGCGGCCGCCGACGTCAGATCGCGCAACCGACCACCACGTTCGCGGGCGAGCCACACTGCGACAAACCCGAGCGCCACCACGGCAGGCACCTTGACCTGGGCCGCAGCCGCAATGAGTGCTGCGCCGCCGAGCAACGTCGGACTGACGGCTGGCCGGCGCAGCGCCAGTTCCAGTCCCCACAGCATCAACCCGATCATCAGTGCGTCGTTATGCGCGCCACTGACCAGGTGAAATAGCACCAATGGATTGGCAACGCCGAGCCACAGCGCGAAGACCGGCGACACGCCCACCCGGCGGGCAAGGCGCGGCAGCGCCCAGACGATCATCACCAGGCCGACTACTGCGAGGGTGCGATGCAGCAGCGTGCCGAGTACGACGTGGTCGCCTGCGATCGAGTCGATCGGCCGGCCCAGGGTGAGAAACAGCGGGCCGTAGGGGGCCACCGTGTTGCGCCAGATCGTCGGAATGCTCCGGACCAGAGGATGGTCCACACCCAATGCGTCGGCCGGGCCGAGCACATAGGGGTCCAGTCCTCGGTTGGCCATCGCGCTCTGCGCCAGGTAGCTGTAGACGTCGCGGCTGAACATCGGCGGGGCGACCAGTAGCGGAAGCGCCCACATCATCATCGTGCGGTTCAGCTGGGCCCGGGGGATCAGCCGGGTACGCCCCGGAGCGACCAATGTCCCCAGCCACAACCATGCCAGCACCACCATGGCAATGCCGGTGTAGGCAACGGCCAGCGATGCGGTGGGCATCCGGGTGAGAAGGCCCAACAGGGGGCGTCCGACGACTGGGTTGCCCAGCACCGGGGCGGTGCCCGCACCGAGCGAACCCAGTCCCATGAGCAGCGCGCCGACGGTGCCGAACCGGCGCACCGTGTAGAGCTGGCGGCTCTCGGTCAGGCTCAGACCGGCCGGGTCCCCTGATTGGGCACAGTCCAGGACGTTCGGCGCGGATTCAGGGCCCCCACGATGGACACCGAGACGGACACCGACACCCCGCACCTTCCCGGCCACCACGCCGCGAAGGGTAGCGGTGCGGCCACGGGCGCCGGGGATGCAACCACAACGGAACACACTGGCGCTTGGCGCCGGCCGCGGAAATACGTAACATGGACGTTGTGAAAAACGTCGGCACCGATCGTCGCACTCGCGAGTCGGTGGCACGGATGTTGCTGGAGCATGGCCCAGTGACAGCCGCGCAGGTTGCCGACTCGCTGGGACTGGGTCCTGCTGCGGTGCGCCGCCACCTGGACGCTCTGCTCGCTGACGGCCAGGCCAGCTACTGCTCGGCACCACGCCGAGGTCCCCGCGGGCGTGGCCGTCCGGCCAAGTCATTCTCGCTTACCGACGCCGGCCGGGCACGGTTCGAGCACGCCTATGACGATCTGGCGGTGGACGCACTGCGCTTTCTGGCTGAGCGCGACGGCGAGCAGGCAGTCCGTTCGTTCGCCGAACGCCGAGTGATAAACCTGGTTGATCAGCACCGGGCCAAGGTGGCTGCTGCGCCCGACCCGGTCACCCGGGCCCAGCTGCTGGCGATCGCCCTGAGTACAGAGGGTTACGCTGCGTCAGCTGAGCATGTCGGTGCCGGTACGCAGCTGTGCCAACACCATTGCCCGGTCGCGCACGTCGCCGCGGAGTTCCCGCAACTGTGCGAAGCGGAGACGGCGGCCTTTGCCGACTTGCTCGGGGTCCATGTGCAGCGGCTGGCCACCATCGCGCGCGGCGACGCGGTATGCACGACCCACGTTCCCGAGGCCCGGATGCCGCACGGGGCCGGCACGACTCTTCCCAACATCCCCACCACGCTCCCGGATGGAGGCTCTTCAGCATGACAACTGCTCCCGAGCAGGATGTTCGAGCCCAGAGAATGCCGACCGCACCGCTCACCCAGGAAGAAACGCTTTCCAGCCTGGGCCGTTATGAGTACGGCTGGGCGGACTCCGATGCCGCCGGCTCCAGCGCGCAGCGGGGTTTGTCCGAAGCTGTGGTTCGGGACATCTCGGCCAAGAAGAATGAGCCGGAGTGGATGCTGGAAACCCGGCTGAAGGCGTTGCGCCTGTTCCGGCGCAAGCCGATGCCGCACTGGGGTGCTGACCTGTCCGGTATCGACTTCGACAACATCAAGTACTTCGTCCGGTCGACCGAGAAGCAAGCCACGTCCTGGGAAGAACTGCCCGAGGACATCAAGGCCACCTACGACCGGTTGGGTATTCCCGAGGCTGAGAAGGCGCGGTTGGTGGCTGGGGTGGCCGCGCAGTACGAGTCCGAGGTCGTCTACCACAAGATCCGCGAGGATCTCGAGGAGCTGGGTGTTCAGTTTCTGGACACCGATACCGCATTGCGCGAGCAGCCGGAGATGTTCCGGGAGTACTTCGCCAGTGTGATCCCGGCCGGTGACAACAAGTTCGCCGCGTTGAACACCGCGGTGTGGTCCGGTGGGTCGTTCATCTATGTGCCGCCTGGCGTACACGTCGACATCCCGCTGCAGGCCTACTTCCGGATCAACACCGAGAACATGGGCCAGTTCGAGCGGACCCTGATCATCGTCGACGAGGGCGCCTACGTGCACTATGTCGAGGGTTGTACTGCCCCGATCTACAAGTCCGACTCGTTGCACTCCGCGGTCGTCGAGATCATCGTCAAGAAGGGCGGCCGCTGCCGTTACACCACAATCCAGAACTGGTCGAACAACGTCTACAACCTGGTCACCAAGCGGGCCACCGCCGCCGAAGGCGCGACCATGGAGTGGATCGACGGCAACCTGGGTTCCAAGGTCACCATGAAGTACCCGTCGGTTTGGTTGGTCGGCGAGCACGCCAAGGGCGAGGTTCTCTCAGTGGCCTGCGCCGGCGAGGGCCAGCATCAGGACGCCGGGGCGAAGATGGTGCACGCCGCACCGCACACCTCGAGCACGATCGTGTCCAAGTCGGTGGCCCGCGGCGGCGGCCGCACCTCCTACCGCGGGTTGGTGCAGGTCAACGAGGGCAGTCACCACTCTCGCTCCACGGTGAAATGCGACGCCCTGCTGGTCGACCAGATCAGCCGGTCGGACACCTACCCCTACGTCGACATCCGCGAGGATGACGTGTCGATGGGGCACGAGGCCACCGTCTCCAAGATCAGCGACGATCAGCTGTTCTACCTGATGAGCCGAGGGCTGACCGAGGATGCGGCGATGGCCATGATCGTGCGCGGATTCATCGAACCGATCGCCCGCGAACTGCCGATGGAGTACGCGTTGGAACTGAACCGCCTGATCGAGCTGCAGATGGAAGGAGCCGTCGGCTGAGATGACGGCTACTACTGACCGAGCTGCTGGGCAGGGTCTGGTCGCGCACACGCACGGCGCCACAACGGGGGAGCCCGTGCCGATGCTCTCTCGGGGACAGCGGTTCACCTCCTACGACGTGGACGCTTTCGAGGTGCCCACCGGGCGGGAGGAGGAGTGGCGGTTCACCCCGTTGCGGCGGCTGCGTGGCCTGCACGAAGGTGTTTACGCCACTGGCGCTGCGAAAGTCATCGTGGAGCCGACCGACGGGGTCGCGGTCGAGGAAGTGGGTCGCCAAGACCCGCGGCTGGGGCAAGGCGGTGTCCCGGCGGATCGGGTCGCTGCACAGGCCTGGAGTGCCGCGGAGCGGGCCACCGTCGTCACGGTGGCCCCGGAATCCCGGATCGAGCAACCGGTGATGATCACGGTTAATGGTCCGGGCCCGGATGAGGTCGCCTATGGGCACCTGCAGCTGCGCTTGGAGCCCTTCGCCGAGGTCGTGGTGGTGCTCGACTACCGCGGCAGCGGCACGTATGCCGAGAACGTCGAGCTGATCCTTGCCGACGGTGCCCGGCTGACTCTGGTCAACGTTCAAGACTGGGCTGATGATGCAGTGCACGTCGCCGCACAACACATCCGGCTAGGCCGGGACGCGGTGCTGCGAGCGATCACCGTGAGTCTGGGTGGCGATCTGGTCCGGCAATCCCCAACGGTGACGTTCACCGAGCCCGGCGGCGACGCCGAACTGCTCGGCCTGTACTTCGCCGACGCGGGGCAGCATTTGGAACACCGGTTGCTGGTCGACCACGCCGTTGCACATTGCCGATCCAACGTGGCCTACAAGGGCGCCTTGCAGGGTAGCCCTGGACAGCCGGACGCACACACCGTATGGATCGGGGACGTGCTGATCCAGGCCGCCGCCGAGGGCACCGAGACCTTCGAGGTCAACCGTAACTTGGTGCTCAACGACGGTGCGCGGGCCGACTCGGTGCCCAACCTGGAGATCGAGACCGGGGAGATCGTCGGTGCCGGGCACGCCAGCACCACGGGACGCTTCGATGACGAGCAGCTGTTCTACCTGACTTCCCGAGGTATCCCGGCCGAGCTGGCTCGCCGGCTGGTTGTCAGGGGTTTCTTCGGCGAGATCCTGCAGAAGATCACCGTCCCGCAGGTGCGTGAGCGACTCGAGGCGGCGATCGAGGCTGAGCTGGAGGCGGTGGGGGTATGACCGCAGCGCGGGTCTGCAGCCTCAATGACCTCAAGGAGGACCTGCCCGCCGGCTTCGAGGTCGACGGCGTCCCGGTGGTGTTGGTGCGCCAGGGCGAGCAGGTGTACGCATTGGCCGACGTCTGCTCGCATGCCGAGATCGCGCTGTCCGAAGGCGAAGTCACCCGTAAGGGCCTGGAGTGCTGGCTGCACGGCTCGTGCTTCGACCTGCGCACCGGGGAACCGTCCTCACCCCCGGCCTCCGAACCGGTGGACACCTACGCCGTGCGGATCGACGGTGAGGACGTATACGTCGATCCGACAAACCCAACTAACCGCTAGCAGGAGCTGAGAACACACCGATGGCCACTCTGGAGATCAAGGATCTGCACGTCGAGGTCCACACCGACGACGAACAGACACCTGACAAGGAGATCCTGCGCGGC
>DASQVB010000094.1:0-5837 GCA_035640975.1 Pseudonocardiaceae bacterium | reverse complement strand
ATCTTCGGCTCGGACGCGAGGTCACCGGTGCTGGCATTCCCCGACCCGGTTCATGGCAGCTCCCCGGTGCGTGCCGTAACCAATGGTCGGCTGGCGGCTGGCGCCTCAGACGCTGCGCCCGCTGCCAAGGCCGCCCCCGCTGCAAAGGCCGATCCGGCGGGGCGGGAACCCGTTGCGAGCGCACAGCCGAACAAGGAGCTTCGGCCCACGTCGTCGATTCCCGTGGCGGCGAACCGTCAGCGCACGCTAGAGGCAGACTCCACCCGCGTCGGGTCCCTGGAGAGCTCGGTCCATCGGGATGAGGATGCCCAGGATGAAGATACCCGAGATAAAGAAACACCGTCGCAATCCGCTCCCGCGCGCGCCTGTACGCCAATGCTGATTTCAAAGCACAAGCCCTGCGCGCCGGCCGAGACGGTCTCGACAACAACGTTACCCGCGTCAATCAACTTGCCCGCCTCGATCGAGCTTCCCACGCGGCTTCGAGCGTCCATGCCGATCTTCGAGAAGGTTCGGCAACAGAAGGAAATGCGTAACCTACAGAAGGACGCCGAGGTTGAAAGCCAGACACACCGGCAAGGGCGCGAGCAGGCGAAGCGCGTGGTTGACTCTCATGGGGAGTAGCGACACCTGAGCACAACCGGTAAGACGGCGGTGTGTGCCGCGATTCCAACTTGGGGGACCTGGCGGACCTGCTCGTCCCGCTGATCCGAGAAGTCCCGGACTTTCCGGAGCCCGGTGTATTGTTTCGGGATGTCCTACCCGTTCTGGCCGACGCGACTGCGTTTCGAACTGTGGTGGATGCACTGATCGTCCCGGCGCAGCAGGTCGATGTTGTGGTCGGGGTGGAGGCCCGTGGATTTCTCTTGGGTGCGGCTGCGGCATATGCCTTGGGCGCTGGTGTGGTCGGGGTACGTAAGCCGGGCAAACTACCCGTGGTCTGCGACAGTGAGGCTTATGCTCTGGAGTACGGCGTCGCCTCGCTGGAACTGGCTGTCGGCGCCCTGCGGCCGGGACAGCGGGCCCTGGTGATCGACGATGTGCTGGCCACCGGGGGCACGGTGGCCGCGACCTGCGCACTGGTTGAGCGGGCCGGGGCCTCAGTGTGCGGCATTGCGGTGCTGCTGGAAATCGGCGCGCTTGAGGGCCGTAACCGGCTTGGCGGCCGCACACTGCGCGCTTTGCTGACGATCTGACCAGTACGAGGCTCCGGTCCTGCGGATCTCGCGCCGGCACGCGCCGGTACCCTGAGACCTGATCGGTCACCACGTGGCGGGAGAGTGCGCTTGAGCCAGGACCTGCAGCGCACCGCTGCGCCGCCGGATGGCCCAGACCCAGATCCGGCCACGGTTCCTCAGCGGCTGCCGTCGGCGACCCGACGGGTTCGGGCCCGGATCGCGCGAAGGATCACCGCGCAGCGACCCGGCCCGGTGAGGCAGGTACTCGAACCGCTCGCCGTTGTGCATCGGGAGTTGCATCCCAAGGCTGACCTCGCGCTGCTGCAACGGGCCTACGACGTTGCCGAGGCCAAGCACTCCCGGCAACAGCGCAAGTCGGGTGACCCGTACATCACCCATCCGTTGGCGGTCTCGACGATCCTCGCCGAGTTGGGGATGGACACCACGACGCTGGTGGCCGCGCTGCTCCACGACACCGTGGAGGATACCGACTATTCGCTGTCCCGCCTCACCGAGGACTTCGGTGATGAGGTCGCACACCTCGTCGACGGCGTCACCAAGCTTGACAAGGTCAAACTCGGCGCCGCCGCCGAGGCCGAGACCATCCGCAAGATGGTCATCGCCATGGCGCGCGACCCGCGGGTGCTGGTGATCAAGCTGGCGGACCGGCTGCACAACATGCGCACCATGCGGTTCCTGCCGCCGGAGCAGCAAGCCCGCAAGGCCAAGGAGACCCTCGAGGTCCTCGCCCCCCTGGCCCACCGGCTGGGCATGGCCACCATCAAGTGGGAATTGGAAGACCTTTCCTTCGCGATCCTGCATCCGAAGAAGTACGACGAGATCGTTCGGTTGGTAGCTGATCGGGCGCCATCACGCGACACGTACCTGCGGACGGTGATCGACGAGGTTTCCGCGCAGCTGTCCGGTTCGCGAATCACCGCTACCGTCGAGGGCAGGCCCAAGCACTATTACTCGATCTACCAGAAGATGATCGTGCGCGGCCGTGACTTCGACGATATCCACGACCTGGTCGGGGTACGGATCGTGGTCGACGACGTGCGCGACTGCTACGCCGTGGTCGGGGTGGTGCACTCGGTGTGGCAGCCGATGCCCGGACGGTTCAAGGACTACGTCGCTCAACCCCGATTCGGTGTCTACCAGTCGCTGCACACCACGGTGATCGGGCCGGACGGCAAACCACTGGAAGTGCAGATCCGTACCCGCGAGATGCACCGAACGGCGGAGTACGGCATCGCCGCACATTGGCGGTACAAGGAGACCCGCGGCACCCATAACGGAGCCGTGGATGTCGATGAGATGGGCTGGATGCGCCAGTTGCTGGACTGGCAGCGCGAGGCTGCCGATCCCGGTGAGTTTCTTGAGTCACTGCGTTATGACCTGGCCGCTCGGGAGATCTTCGTCTTTACCCCCAAGGGCGACGTCATCACGTTGCCCACCGGTTCCACGCCGGTCGACTTCGCCTATGCGGTGCACACCGAGGTCGGTAATCGCTGCATCGGCGCGCGGGTCAACGGCCGGCTTGTCGCGCTGGAGCGGCAGTTGGAGAACGGCGAGGTCGTCGAGATCTTCACCTCGAAGGCCGAGGGTGCCGGCCCCAGCTGGGACTGGTTGTCCTTCGTCGCCTCGCCACGGGCCCGGGCCAAGATCAGGCAGTGGTTCGCCAAGGAGCGTCGTGAGGAGGCCATCGACACCGGCAAGGACGCCATCGCCAAGGAACTGCGCCGGGTTGGGCTACCGGTGCAGCGGTTAGTGTCTGCCGAGTCGATGGTCGCGGTGTCTCGAGAGCTGCACTATCCCGACGTCAGCGCCCTGTATGCCGCGGTCGGGGAGCATCACGCCTCACCTCGTCAGGTGGTGCAGCGCCTGGTCGCGCTGCTGGGGGGGGAGGAGGGCGCCGAAGAGGTGCTGGCCGACCGGGCGACCCCCTCCACGGTCCAGCGCCGCCGGGAGACCGGTGACTCCGGCGTGCGAGTGCGTGGTGCCGGGGAGGTCTACGCCAAACTCGCCCGCTGCTGTACACCGGTGCCCGGTGACGAAATCCTGGGGTTCGTCACCCGGGGCGGCGGGGTCAGCGTGCACCGCACCGACTGCACCAATGCCGACTCGCTGCGGGAACAGCCCGAGCGGCTGGTTGAGGTGGAGTGGGCGCCGTCTTCCTCGTCGGTGTTCCTGGTCGGGATCCAGGTGGAGGCGCTGGACCGACACCGGCTGCTGTCTGACGTCACCAAGGTGCTCGCTGACGGGCGGGTGAACATCCTGTCCGCCTCGGTCACCACCACCCGAGACCGGGTGGCGGTGAGCCGCTTCTCCTTCGAGATGGGTGACCCCAAACACCTCGGGCATGTGCTCCGTGCAGTGCGCAATATCGAGGGCGTCTACGACGTCTACCGGGTCACATCATCGAACTGAGCGTCAGTTATCCGAGCTGTCTGCGGTTACCTCTGCACGGCAAAGTTGTGGCGTCGGGCCTCCTGGTTGTCGAGCTGTGAGTGATCGTGGTTGTGTCCTTCAGCGACATCAGGTGTCGTAAAACGCACCCAAACCGTGATCGCATGGCCTTCCCGGCATATCGAGCGATAGCGTCCGCATGTGCCCTTGCAGTGTTAGGGCGCGATGTCGGGCGCGACGTCGACGGACGTGATCGTGACCGGCGCGTTGGGTTTGCCGCCGCCAGGGGATGGTTCCAGTGACCCGTCGTCACCGGCCCGCGCTATCTCATCGATCACCTTGAGGCCCTCGGGGGCGATCGAGGCGAATACGGTGTAGTCGGGCGGGAGCTGAGTTTCACCGTAGATCAAGAAGAACTGGCTGCCGCCGCTGTCGGGCTGGCCGGTGTTGGCCATCGCGACGTATCCGCGCCCATAGGTCAGCTCAGGGAATACCTCATCTGGAATGGTGTACCCCGGCCCGCCGGAGCCTGATCCGGTCGGGTCACCGCATTGCAGAACTTGCAGGCCGGGGTTGGTGACCAGCCGGTGGCACGGGCTGTTGGCGTAGAAGCCCTGCTTGGCCAGGCTGATGAAGCTTTTCACGGTGCACGGGGCCAGCGACCGGTCCAGGGTGAGGCCGATCGAGCCGGCGGAGGTCTGCATGGTCGCGGACACACCCCCCTCGGTGGAGGTGGGACCGGCCGGTGGGGGTGTCACCGGCTTGGCCGGGGTCTGCTGGGTGGTCTGGTATTGGCAATCGACCGAGGCGGGCAGCGGCTGTGGCCGAGCCAGCGTGGCGGGTAGCTCGTTGGACGCAGGAGGCGTCGTGGTGGCGGTCGTGGTGGCCGGCGCGGCCGGTGTGGGCGGGTTAGCGGTGGTGTTGACCGTCTGGTCACCCCCGCCCAGCGTCACGATCAGTCCCACGACGCCGATCACCAGCACTACCGCGGCCACGCTCCCAGCTATCGCATACTTGCGCCGCGCCTTGGCTCGCTGCGCGCGGCGAGCCAGCTGACGGTCCAGTTTGCGCTTCGCTGCCTCGCGGCGCTGCTCGTTCGTGGGCACCCAGACTCCTGTAGCCGACTACTGTGATGGGGGAGGTTAACGCCGCGCAGTCTAGGTGGGCGGCAGGTGAGCTGGACGTCAGCCTCCCCGGCAAGCGCTGCCCTACTCTGAAGACCTCACCATTGCCGTCACCGAAGAGGAGTCACGGTGCTCGTCGCAGGTTTTGCCACTGGCTCCTTCCAGGCCAACTGCTTCGTACTCGCTGCCGAGGCAGGTGGCCCGTGTGTGATTGTCGACCCTGGTCAGGATGCGCAGCAGCCACTGGACGACGTATTGCGCAAGCACCGGCTCGGCCCGGTCGCGGTGCTGCTCACCCACGGACATTTCGATCACATCTTCGCGGTGACCCCGGTGTGCGACGGCCACGACATCCCGGCCTGGATCCATCCCGAGGATCGCGTGCTGCTGTCCGACCCGATGCGTGCACTGTCCGCCGATGCGCGGCAGTTCTTCGGTGGTCGGGTCCAGCTGCGCGAGCCACGCGAGGTACGCGCGTTGGGTGACGGTACGTCCTTGGAGCTGGCTGGACTAACCTTCACCGTCGACCACACCCCGGGCCACACCCGAGGATCGGTGACGTTCCGTTCGGTGACGGCTACTGGGTCCGGTGAGGGGCAGCATTTGCTGGTCTCTGGGGACACCCTGTTCGCCGGTTCGATCGGCCGAACCGACCTACCCGGCGGCGACCACGAGCAGATGCTTACCTCACTGCGGGACAAAATTCTGGTGCTCGACGACGAGACCGTCGTGCTGCCCGGCCACGGCCCACACACCACCATCGGTCGCGAACGCGCCACCAACCCGTTCCTGCACGGCCTTGCTGCCCCCGGCGCAGCGCGGGGCCTGTGAGTTGGGTGTCTCCAAGGGCTACCAACCCGCCTTAAAGGCGTCGTAAACAACTACCAACCCACCGATTCTGGCGTATCGAACCAGGCCATTGCTGATCTGTGGTCACGGTCCGGCCGAAGCTTGTCGATGCGCTGCTGCATCCACCACCCACCCCCAGGGCCCCGGCAAGGTCGGCTGGCGGGTTGTGACCGGAGTGATAGAGGCGACACGCCGCGTGAGATACAGGGCTGGCATGACCCTCGTGGCGATCATCAAGGTTCCTACGCCTTGATCGTTACGAGGGACCATGCCTGCC
>DASQVB010000093.1:0-17234 GCA_035640975.1 Pseudonocardiaceae bacterium | reverse complement strand
TCGTAAACCCTGTCGCTACGCGATACCCGCTGCAAAACCAACTACCCGGTACGTTACGGTCGTCGTCTGCACGGTATAACGCAGATGCATCGGTACGTACGGTCGGGGCAGTAGGAGTCGCCTGGACCGCCACGGCCTCGTATAACCGGGTGGCATCCGACCATGGGAAGGCTTTCGATGGACCCTGACCTCGGCCACATCAGTCCCTCTCAGGTGAGCATCCCTCCGCGCTCGGGCCCGTATCCGCTGGACTGGCTAGCCAGGCAGATCTGTCCCTTCTGCGCCCGCTGGAGCACCCATGAGTGCTGAGACCCACCGGTTCGCGCTTGACGCCCGGCGACCCTCCGAGTTCGGTGGCGGGACGTGCACCGTGCTGGTGCGCCGCGTCGACAATCGAGTCGAGCTGCTCTTTCATGCCAGCCCGCAGACGGGCGCGGTCATGACCCCGGCGGAGGCAATGTTGATAGCTCAGGCGCTGGCAACGGCAGCCGGCAAACCTGGCTCGGCGTCAGATCGCTGAGCAGGAAGGCGTCAGCTGCCGAGAAGCGGTGCGACGCGAGCTCGATCGGCGCCCTGGCCTAGGTAGAACTCGATCCACGCACGGTCCGCGTCGGTGGGGCCAGCATTATCGCAGTAGGCCTTGGAACCATTCGCAATGTAGTAACGCAAACCTGGAGGACCTCGCCGGTGTTGCGGCGCTCCGGGTCGGTGTATCGCTCCCAGGCGGCGCGTCTTGGTGCGCCATGCAGGCGAGGTCGCGACCGCCCGAGGGTTGAACAGCGGACACCGTTGTCACTTCCACAGCTGGCGATCGCAAGCATCGTCAGTGCGGTGCAAGCCAACGGCAGCGCGCATTTCAGGACGCTCGCTCGGCACCGCCAGATGGTTCATCACTGGTTGCAAAATAATCTGTTGCATCTATTTTCCCTACCATAGTCAGGCGCTAGAGGCGCTCGTCGTGAACTCGGCACCACCGACGTGTGCGGTGTGGAGAGGTGGGTCACGAGTTCACGGCGCCCCAGCACAGGACTAGAGCATGTCCGGTATCTCTGAGCAGGACCGGGCTCTCAGCCCCCCGAACAGAAGAGCTGTCACACACCCGAACATCTGCGCGACACGCCCTAGCTCTCGAGCGGACCGCCCGACAATGTGTCACTTACCGCACCGAAACAGAAGTCGACCAGAACTCGTGGTCGAACAGCTCGCAACAGTTGGCGGGCGCATAGAGCGTGTTAATGAACACGGTAATGCGGAGCGCATTCGTGGGGACTCAACGTCGGGTATGGTTGGTCCTGGTGCGCCGGGAAGTCTGGTCGGCAGTCAATGACTGCTATGCCCAGAAGACATACCCAGAGGAGAACCGGTGCCCCAGCCGTCACCTCCCGCGCCCCCTCGGTTGCTTGACCGCGGATCCTGGCGCGAGGTCAGCCGCATCACCGACGTGCTGCGCGCCGAGACCGTCGGCGGCACGCTGCTCGTCGCGGCCGCGGCGATCGCGTTGCTGTGGGCGAACTCGCCCTGGGCCGTCGCGTACTTCGACCTCAGCGCCATCCGGATCGGACCCGCCCAGCTGCACCTAGACCTCACCCTCGCGCGGTGGGCCGCCGACGGGCTGCTCGCAGTCTTCTTCTTTGTCGCCGGCCTGGAACTCAAACGCGAGTTCGTCGCCGGGGACTTGCGCGATCCGCGCCGCGCGGCGCTGCCCATCGCCGCCGCACTGGGCGGGATGGCAGTACCCGCCCTGTTCTACGTCGCGATCAATCTCGCCGCCGAGGACGGCAATCTGTCCGGCTGGGCTATTCCCACCGCCACCGACATCGCCTTCGCGCTCGCCGTGCTCGCGGTGATCGGCACGCACCTGCCGACGGCATTGCGCACTTTCCTGCTCACCCTCGCCGTGGTCGACGACCTGATCGCGATCACCATCATCGCCGTCTTCTACACCAAATCGCTGAGCCTCGCTCCCCTCGCGCTGGCCCTCATTCCGCTGGGACTGTTCGGCATCCTCGTGCAGCGGCGGGTGCGCTCATGGTGGTTACTTCTCCCGCTGGCCGTCACCACTTGGGCGCTCGTCCACGAATCCGGCGTGCACGCCACCGTCGCCGGAGTGCTTCTCGGATTCCTCGTCCCCGTCGCGCGGCGCAGCAACGGTCCTGGACCCGGTCTGGCCGAGCGCTTCGAGCACCGCTGGCGGCCGCTGTCGGCCGGTGTCGCGGTGCCGATCTTCGCGTTCTTCTCCGCCGGGGTCTCCATCGGTGGCGCCAGCGGCCTCGGTGCCACCCTGCGCGACAGCGTCACCCTTGGTGTCGTCGCCGGCCTGGTCGCCGGCAAGGTCCTTGGCGTCCTCAGCGCCAGCTACCTCGTGCAGCGGTTCACCCGCGCCCAACTCGCCGATGGCCTGGGTTGGTGGGACGTGTTGGGCCTCGCACTGCTGGCAGGCATCGGATTCACCGTCTCCCTGCTCATCGGAGAACTCGCCTTCGGCACCGACGGCGCCCGTAACGGCCACGTCAAGGTCGGCGTGCTGCTCGGCTCGCTGTTGGCCGCGCTGCTGGCCACCGTCGTGCTGCGCATCCGCAACACCGTATACCGGCGCATCTGCCAAGCAGAGGAACGCGACGCCAACACCGACGGTATCCCCGATATATACCAACCCGGCAACGACCGAGCTTCCTAGAAGTTTAACGGGACTGAGTGGCAGTTCACGGGCGGCGTCCCCATGCCGACACGATGGCGAGGCCAGGGAACCAACGACCTGGCTGGCTCATCAAGGTATTCCATTCGGCGAACTGACCAGCGGTGACTCCGACGACCAGGCCCTGCTCCCAGACCTGTGACATCGAGACCCGTAAGAACTCGGCAGCCGCCGAGCCGCCCTCGAACAGCGGAACCTCACAGTCGGCCCCGACGTCGGCCAGTTCGTGACGGTGCAGCAATCCGGGTAGATGCCGGGCCCATTCAAAGGCGACACCCGCCTGGATCAGCCCGGCGAAACCCGCTTCGGCCACCTGGGGGTACAAACCGGTGCCCAGTATGGGGATAGCAAAGTGGTCCGCTTCTTCCAGCAGCAACCAGCCGCCCGGGCGCAGCGAGGCCAGCAGCGCTTCGATGATTTGCTCTCGCTGAGGGATATGCATGAGCACGGCACGAGCGTGCACCAGATCGAACGCAGCGGCAGGCAGCTCGTCGGTCCTCAAGTCCATTTGACGGACATCGAGATTGCTGTCATCGAGATTCTCGACGAAACGGGTATCGAGATCAGTCGCAAGGACACGACCCAGCGGCCCGACCCGGGCGCACAACCACTGGGTGATCGACCCGCCTCCGGCGCCCACCTCGAGGCAGCGCCATCCTGCCTCGACACCGAGGTTGTCCAGCCGGCGGATCGTCCCCGCGTCGTAGCACTGCTCAAGCAGCGCCAGCCGATGACGGGCGTGCTCCCATCCATTGTCCAGGGAGTACTCCTGCGGTTGCACTGCAGCGTCAGCGGTCATCATGCCCCCTTGGGAATCTCGTCAACACCCAAGAGGCCGGCTCGCAGCCGTCTGATACACAGAACCGACCCGCCGGCGTCACTGAATGCTCTTGAGCCCCCGAGCTCAACAGCAGAGCTGTCCGACCGCCGTGAGACAACTCTGCTGTTGAGTTCGGGAACCCGAGGGTTAGGGTCACGCTTGAAGATCTGCGAGACACGCCGTAGCCAGCCCCTACGATTCCGGCAGGTCTAAGAAAGGCTTCGAACATGGCGAGAGCCGATTTGACGAGGGTGACGGCCCTGGACTGGGTCGTCGTCGGCGCGGGCTTGCTCGCGTATATCGCGAGTTTCCTTCCCTGGTACCGAGCCGACGTCTCGATCTTGGGGATCGAACGATCAGCCACCGCGAACGCCTGGAACGCGGGTATCGGCGCATGGTTGCCGGTGCTGCTGCTGGCAGTGGCTGGCGTGGTGGTGTTGGTGAGCGCGACGGCAGTGCGACTGCCTACCTCGAAGTCGCTGATCACCCTTGGCCTGTCCGCGCTGGCGGTCATCGCGATCCTGCTGCGGTGGATGACATTTCCGGACTCCGCCGGCCAGAGCAGGCTGGATATGGACAACGTCGACGTGGAGGGCTTGCTGGCCGTGTCCAGTGGCGCTGGCGTCGGCCTCTACGTAGGGCTGATCGCAGCGATAGCGGCCGTAGTGGCGTCTTTCCTGACGTCTCGCGCTGCGGGCGCCACCCTCAACTGAACGCCCAGCACGTCGGCGAACATCCGGTGACCGCGGGACGGGAATGTGCGCGGCGCCCGGAGTGTTCGGACTAGTAGTTGAGCGGTCAACATCAAGGAGGCGGCCGTGCCCGCTGTCACCGTCGAGGACGTCACCACGCTGGCTCGTATCCCGCAGCCCGGTTCGCAGGCCGTGGACCGTCCGGTCCGGTCAGTGACCACCGCACCGTCTGGCCATGAGGGCGAGGGCTTCCCCGTGCGGCGCGCCTTCGCTGGGGTGAACCTGCGTGATCTGGACCCCTTCGTCCACATGGATCAGATGGGTGAGGTCGAGTACGCGCCGGGGGAACCCAAGGGCACCGCCTGGCACCCGCACCGGGGGTTCGAGACCGTCACCTACATCATCGACGGCATCTTCGAGCACGCCGACTCCCATGGCGGCGGCGGCGAGATCACCAACGGCGATACCCAGTGGATGACCGCGGGCGGTGGTGTGCTGCACATCGAGCGGCCGCCGGAGCACCTGGTGGCCAGTGGTGGGTTGTTCCATGGCCTGCAGCTGTGGGTCAACCTGCCTGCGCAACTCAAGTGGGCGCAGCCCCGCTACCAGGACCTGCGAGCCGCGGAGTCCACGCTGCTGACCACACCGGATGGCGGCGCGCTGGTCCGGATGATCGCCGGCGAGGTCGCCGGGCACCACGGCCCCGGTTCCACGTACACCTCGATGACGATGCTGCACGCCACGATCAGCCCCGCGGCGACGCTGCGACTGCCCTGGCGAACGGACTTCAACGCGCTGGTCTACGTACTGTCCGGTGCCGGGACGGTAGGCGCCGAGGGTAGGCCGGTGCGCACGGGTCAACTCGCGGTGTTCGGACCCGGCGACATCGTCACCGTCGCTGGGGCGGTCCATCAGGAGTCGCGGCACCCTGGGCTGGACGTCGTCGTCTTGGGCGGTGCTCCCATCCGGGAGCCAGTCGCCTGGGGTGGACCGTTCGTGATGAACACCCGCGCGGAGGTGCTGCAGGCCTTCGAGGACTTCCAGGCGGGTCGGCTGGGGACGATCCCCGCGGAGCACCTGCCGCACGCCGGGGTGGGCGGCGAGGCCCGTCTGACCTGATCGTCACTCCGGCCGCGGCGTGACTTTCTTCGACACTGCGGACGGCTATGCCGGTGGCGAATCCGAGATGTTGCTGGGTCGTGCCCTGTAGTCACACCGCGACAGTGTGGCGATCGCTACCAAGGTCGGGTGCCGCACGGGGCCGACGCTGACGCAAGCAGGGTTGTCCCGTCGGCACATCTTGTGGTCGGTTGATCAGAGCTTGAAGCGGCTTGGCACCGACTGGATAGACGTGTAAATAGCCCAACGGGAAGACCCGTACACGCCACTGGAAGAAACACTCTCGGCGCTCGATGCGGTGGTGCGTTCGGGCAAGGTCCGCTATCTCGGATTCTTCAACTGGTCGGGCATGGAAGGTGTCGGCGGCGCTGGAGATTCAGCAGGCCAACGGTCTCGCGCCGTTCACCTACATCTCTCTTCGGCTGACATCGGCGAGCTCGACGCTGCGGGTGGCTCTATCCGGCTCGCCTTACGGGGTTGCCTACGATCCCGTCCGTGACCGGTTGTGGTGACCCTAGACCGCGCGCAACGAGGTGGTCGGGCTGGATCTTGGTGTTGACCCGCCGGCCTTTGCCGCCCGGCTGCCTACCGTCCGCCAGCCGAACACGGTCGCGGTGGACAGCGGCACCGGCCGGCTGTTCGTCACCGGGACCGACGAGGGCGTGCTACAGATCATCGAGCCGTGACGTAGCGTTCGGGCGTGCGGATCCTGATCACCGGCGGCGCAGGCTTCATCGGTTCGCATGTGGCCGACCTGCTCGCCTCCCAGGGGCACTCCGTGGTGCTGCTGGACGCCTTCCTGCCGCAGGCCCACGGCTCGGCCCCGCCGCCGGAGTGGGTGCGGGGGCACGAGCTGATATCCGGCGACGTCCGGGACCGTGAATTGTTGGGCCGGTTGCTGTGCGATGTGGACGCGGTTTGCCACCAGGCGGCAATGGTCGGGCACGGTCTGGATCCTTCTGACGCCCCGGATTACACCGCCAACAACGACCTCGGCACCGCGGTACTGCTGGCGGCCATGCACGCCGCCGGGGTGCGCCGTCTGGTGCTGGCCAGCTCGATGGTGGTCTACGGGGAAGGCCGCTACGCCTGTCCCGACCATGGCATCGTCCCGGCGCCAACACGACGGGCCGCCGACCTCGCCGCGGGCCGCTACGAGGTGCCGTGCCCGCACTGCGGCGTCGATCTCCAGCCGCTGCTGGTCGGGGAGGACGCTCCGCTCGATCCGCGCAGCACCTACGCCGCCACCAAGTTGGCCCAGGAGCACCTCGCCGCGGCGTGGGCTCGGCAGACCGGCGGGGGGGTGTGGGCACTGCGCTACCACAACGTCTACGGCTCCCGGATGCCCCGGGACACCCCGTATGCCGGAGTGGCGTCGATCTTCCGATCGGCGCTGGCGGGTGGTGCGCCACCGCAGGTGATGGAGGACGGGCAGCAGCGTCGGGACTTCGTACACGTGTCCGACGTCGCGCAGGCCAACGCGCTCGCCCTGGCCGCCGAGCCGCCGTTGCGGCGCTGCGAGCCGGTCAACGTCTGCTCTGGGCACCCGCATACCGTCGGTGAGTTGGCCGCCGAGCTGGCCCGCGCGATGAACGGACCGGCCCCGCAGATTGTCGGTGGTGCCCGGCCCGGCGATGTGCGGCATGTGACGGCCGACCCCGCGCGGGCTGCGGAACTGCTCGGTTACCGGGCGCAGGTGGACTTCGCCGAGGGCGTCGCTCGGTTCTCCACCGATCCACTGCGCGAACCGGTCACCACGTCGCCCTGAAACGGCGGTAGGTCGTCGCTGGGGACGGATTCCGGTGGTGCCGCTTCCGGCGCGAGTCCAGGCGGCGGCTGCACCCAAATCACCGAGGCTTCCCAGTCAGCGTCGACCGGGACCCAGCAATGGGATGGGGCCGGCGGCTCATACGTCTGGCCAGGGTCCTACTGAAGCGGGAATGGGGACTGTAGCCACCACGGCTCATCGGACAGCTAAACGGCGGTGACCCACTTGACCCACCAGGAACTGCACCTGCCGGGTGCCACCAGCCGCACCGGGGCGCCGTGTCCAGCCGAGAGCGGCGCGCCTGCCACATGGGTAGCTAACAGCAGCCCAGGGAGCATCCGCGGCCGGCAGCCGACGCCGGTAACCGGTCACCGAGGTGACCAGCACGCTGCCGCCGGCGCGAGGCGGCAGCAACCGGTCCAGCCGGGTACCGCGCCAGGTCTGCTCGAAGTACCAACCGTTGGTGCAGTCCAGCACCGCGCACAGTGTCTGCGACGATGGCCAGCCCGGCCACCCCGTGCGTCACCACGACGATGCTGACCGGACCCGGGTTGCCCACCGCAACGGCCACCACCCCACTGGCCGGCGTCAGCATGAGGAGAACGAGCAGCGCGAGATTCGTGCGCGCCCCGCGCGCCGGAAGGGATGCACAGCATTCAGCGTCCTCGTCAGAAACCAGTCACCACGTCGTAAGTAACAGGTGGTTGACGGCCAGCGCGATCACCGCCTGGGCGCCCAGCCACCAGCGGATCTGCCGCGCAGGGAGCAGCGCGGCCGCGGCGACGAGCCAGACCGCGAACGGTAGCCAGATCCGCTCCACCTCAGCCTTGCTCAGCCCGGACAGGTCCGCCGCCAGCACCGCCAGCACCGCCGCCGCACACAGTGCCACCAGCGCGCGCGGTTGGCCATGCCCCGCAGCGATCACCCGCCGCAAGCCGGCCACCCCGGCCGGACCGAGCACCACCGCCAGGCACGCCAAGTTGGCCCAGACCCAATAGCTGTACGGGCGTTCCAGGCCGTATTCACCAGGCTGGTAGTACCGGATGACGACCTGTTGATATCCGTCGAACCACCAGAAGCCCGCGACGGCGAAGGCCACCACCACGGCGACGACACCGGCGCCGGCCACCAGCAGTGGAGCGACCCGGTGAGTGGTGATCGCGACGGCCAACGGGAGCAATCCCGCCAGCACCAGCCCGTAGGACAGGTACAGGCTGGCGCCGAGGAGCAGCCCGCCGGCCGCGGACGTGACAACGGTCCGCAGGTCGGGCTTGGGACGGGACGCACCAAGGGCAAGCAGGGCCACTCCCCAGGCCAGCACCCCAGCAAAAAGACCGTCCGCGGACACTCCTATCCAGACGGCACCAGGAAACAGAACGCTGAACGGCAGCGCTGCCCGGGCGGCAGCTTCGGCCCCCAAGGCCCGCAGCGTGACCGCCACTGCGATCCCGGCAGTCGCCCCGATCAGCACGCACAGCAGCGCCGCCGGCACTCCCCCGGGCAGCCCGATCCGATCCAGGCCGACGAAGACCAGCAGTGCCCCGGGAGGATGGCCGGCGACATGGGTGGTCCAGGACTCAGGCTGCAGGCCCGGTATCCGCTCGGCGAAGATCCGCAGCATTGCACCGACGTCGCTGACTCTGGGGACGTCGTGCAGGTACTCGGTGTCGGTGGTCAACCGATCAGCAACCCCGCGTTGCCATCCGTCGACCAAGGCCAGGCTCATCGTCCAGGCCAGCGCCGCGACCGTCGAAATTCCGAGCAACGGACGCCAGGGCAGCCGGGCAGCCAGCTCGGGTCCGCGCAGGATGACAAGCATGGCGACCAGCGCCGCGGGAACTGTTCCCCGGCCGACGTGCGGCAGCCACTGCGCGCCCAGCGGTGGGGCGTCAACGTGTAGCGGCACCCCTTGTTGGAGCAGCTCGACGCCGACCATTGCTGCCGCTGTGACGAGCAATGCGGCGCTGCCCACCGCCGCCAGATCCGCGCGGAAGCTCCGGTACCTTGTCGACGGCTCGTGCGGCTCAGTTCTCGTCACGACTGCAGAGTTTTATCCCTCGGACGTAGCGACGAGCACCGGCAGTTGCTTCACCGAGATCATCGCCCATGGGTTGTGGAACTCGATTGGGACGGCAGTATCAACCGCGATGTCGTGGTAGCGCTCCAGCAGGTGTTGCGGTAGTCACGTCCCCGAGGCTAGGCGCCGGCGGCAGTGAGCAGCATGTCAATAACAAAGCCTGCGACCAGTCCCGCCCACACCCCCCAATAAAGCAGGTGCCGATGACCGCCCGCGAGGGCGATCGCGACGCGGTGAATGATCACGTAGAGGATCGAACCGGCGGCCAAGGTCAGGAAAACCATGCTGACTGCATCGTTGGTCAACTCGTGACCGACTGCGGTCCCCAGCACGGTAGGCCCGCCGCCGATCACGCCTAGCAGCAGCAGGAATCGCCACTCAGCCCGCTCGTCGTCAGCGGCTAGCGGGGCCACGATCCCGAATCCCTCAGCGGCGTTTTGCAGGGTGAACCCGGTCACCAGCAGGGCGGCCAGCGCGATCTGTCCTTGGGCCGCACTGCTGCCAACCGCGAGGCCCTGACTGAAGTTGTGTAAGCCGATCCCCACAGCGGTCAGCAACGCAAGACGGTGCCCCATTGTCCAGGACCCAGTGGCGCGGATGGCCAGTTCGTCGGCAGCCATCGCGCCAGGCCCCAGGGAGATGGGCTCCTCGCTATCTCCGGTAAGCCAGCGCTCATAGGCGGCCAAACTCAACAAACCCACGCCCAGCCCGGCAAAACACAGGGCACCGAGTCCGATCACGGGACCTATGCCACCGGAGCCATCCTGCACATTGTCCAGCGTGGCACCGATCATCCCCCAAGCATGTGTCAGCAAGTCCCACACTATGAAGATCAGAATGCCGAGCGCGATGGCGTTGAGGAACACTCGCGTGCCCGGCATGGTGCGACTGTGACGGGGGCTCCGCAGCCGGCCCAGCGGTAGCCCGAGAAAGATAGCGACCCCGGCGATAAGTCCCAGGGTCAGCGTCTGGACTTCGCCCACCGACGATCAGCCTGCATGATATCGAACCGCATTCGTCCCCCTACCCTCGGTTACTGATCAGCTTTGACCCCGTGGGCAAGATCTGTCAATAACACGCTTGCCTGTATCCAGAAAGTAATTATTCCTGCACTGCATGTAACCTTCTTCACCCCTGTCCATCGACGAGGTGATCGGCTTATTCTGAGGTCGTACGCGCTCCCCCGCGTCCAGGATCGAATCCATCGACCCCTGTGCGGGAGTACGCCGTGGCCCTTGGTCCGATGAAGTTCGACATACCGCGCCGGGGGCCAGTGGTGCCCACGACGCCGGTATGGGTTCATCTGGAACTGCTGTACCCGCGTCCCGGGGATAGCCGACGGCGCACCGTGGGGGACGGGTTGGGCTGGAGTGGGCGGGTCCGTGGTGAGCTATATCGGTGGTGGCGCACCGCCGAGGGTGTCTGGCTGGGTCAGGTCACCTATGAACTCGGCTACGCCGACGGTCGGGATTCGTGGCTGCGCGTTGAGGATCAACTCATCCCAGCGACGGCATTGAGCAAGCGACTCGACGGCAAGTGCATTCGCCACACGGCGCGCAGTCTGGCCATCAGGTAGAGGGTCGTCTCCGGGATGGCCGATAAGAGCGCCCATCCGGCGCGGCTACCCGCGAAGGTGTGATGAGGGGCTCGAGGGGGTATGGAATGAATGAGGCATGGGGTACCGCCCTCATGCCTTTCCCGGACGGAGGAGCAGCATGACAGTCACCGGCATTCTCAGCGCCATCGTCGTCGGCTTGATCATCGGTGCGTTGGCCCGCCTGGTCCTGCCGGGCAAGCAGGCCATCCCCATCTGGCTCACCATTGTCATCGGCGCCATCGGCGCTTTGCTGGGCACGTTGATCGCTCAGTACCTCGGGGTGGCTGTCACACGGGGCATCGACTGGATCGAGATCGTGATGCAGGTTGCGATCGCCGCCGTCGGGATTGCGCTGGCTGCCGGCGCCTACGGCCGACGTCGCGTGAGCCGCTGATCGCGAGCATGCAGTCCGGCACATCACCATCCTGATCATCCCTGTATGCGGTCAGCGACCTCACGTGTCGCTGACCGCACCAAACCACGATCTACTTTATCCGCGTGTTGCACGAATCACAGTAGTATGCCCTGGAACAGTAATGACGTATTGTGGCTGACCGACTTATAGATGTAGCCGCCCCTCCGCTGGTGTCGCTCAACGGCGCCTTTGGTTGCCTTGCCGCCGGAGCCGAGTTGTCGCCACTTAATTTGCTTATAGTCGGATTAGCCATGATTCTTCTGCCTAGCGCGTTAGCAATGGCTCGATGATTCGACCAGAGCCTCGTGGCGAAATGGCGGAAGCGTTATCTGCCACCACGGAGTCCTCGTCTCGCAAGGCGTTCTTGGTTGAATACCGCGACGCATGGAGCGGAGATAACCGGTCCGGCATGATGCTTCCCTACATCATTCCCCCTAGCGCCTGTGTCACCCGAGTATCGAGCCAAGGCGCGTGCTTGTTACACATTTTTGTGCAACTACTCGCGATCCACACCCAGCGGTGTTTTCGTCTCAGTGCACCTCGTCAGCTTGGTCATGGGCTGCCGCAAAAGTGTCGGATCGCGTGCTAGTTCGTACCGCTCTTCCTGGGGCGGGATGGTCAACTCCGTGCGGGGACGCCGCGTTGGGGACCGCCGAACTCAGGATTGTCGGTGGTCGGTGCTTTGCTGGGAGACGTCCGATCCCGACGTGGAGGTTTACCATGCCCATCCGAACTGATCCATGGCCCACCGGCACACCATGCTGGGTCGACCTGTCGGTACCCGACCTCGCCGCCGCCAAGGAGTTCTACGGCGCCGTCTTCGGCTGGTCTTTCTTCGACAGCGGAGAAGAGTTCGGCCATTACCAGATCTGCCAGGTCGACGGCCGCGCCGCGGCTGCCATCGGTCCGCTACAGACCGAGAGCCAGCCCACTGCGTGGACTGTCTACCTGGCCAGCGACGATGCCGACGGCACCGCGAAACTAATCGGTGAGAACGGCGGGACGGTGCTGGTCGAGCCGTTCGACATCCCCGGCAACGGACGGATGTGCATAGCGCAGGACCCGCTAGGTGCGGCCTTCGGTGTGTGGCAGGCCGCTGCGACGATCGGTGCCCAGGTCTACGCCGAGCCGGGGTCGCTGATCTGGACCGATGTGCGGGTGCCCGACCCGGAAGCCGGCCGCAAATTCTACGCCTCGGTCTTCGGCTACCGCTACGAACCCATCGATGGCGAGCCGCCCGACTACACGACCATCCACTTCGACGCGGCCAGGAACGGCGAGCCGGTCGGTGGCATCGGCGGGATGATGGGCGCCCCGGAGGGCACCCCGGCGCACTGGCTGGCCTACTTCCTGGTGCCCGACGCCGATGCGGCAGCGGCCAGTGCCAGCGCGGCCGGCGGCAGCATTCTGGCTGAGCCGTTCGACACGCCGTACGGACGGATGGCGGGGATCACCGACCCGTACGGAGCAACCTTCTTCGTCGTGGGCACGATGCCACCAACGTGATCATGAGCTGTGGGTGGGTCCGGGCGGAGTCGCGGCCCAGGCCCGCCCCACAGCGGACGAAGTCAGATCTTGGCCAGCGCCTGGTCGAAATCGGCGACGAGGTCCTCGGAGGCCTCGACGCCGCAGCTGACCCGGACGAGGTCGTCGGTGATGCCGGTCCGTTCGCGATCCTCGGGGCTCATCCCCGCATGGGACGTGGTCGCCGGCCGGGTGATCAATGTCTCCACCCCACCGAGGCTCGGCGCGACATACGGCAGCCGCAGCGCTTCGAACAAGCCCTCCGCAGCCTCCGTACCACCGACCAGCCGGAAGCTCAGCATCCCACCGAAGCCGGACAACAGCTCTGCGGCGTGGGCGTGATCGGGATGGGAGGGAAGCCCCGGGTAGCTCACCTCTGCGATCTTGGAATGCTCGGTGAGGAACTGGGCCAGCGTCATGGCATTGACATTGCTCGCACGTACTCGCAGCGCCAGAGTCTTGAGGCCACGAGCAAGGAGGAATCCGGCGTGCGGGTCCAGGCTGCCACCGTAATGATTGAGTGTCCGGCACACGCGGTTGATCAGCTCGGCGCTACCGGCGACGCTGCCGGCCACGATATCGGAGTGACCGTTCAAGTACTTGGTGGCACTGTGGAAACAGAGATCGAAGCCAATGGTGAGCGGCCGAAAGTTCACCGGGCTGGCGAAGGTGTTGTCGACCACCGTGGTCAACCCGTGCTGACGAGCGAAGGCGCCCACCTCACGCAGCCGCCCGACCCGCATGAGGGGGTTGGTGATCGTCTCTACCAGGAACGCCCGGGTATGGGCGGTTCGGGCGCTCTCCCACGTTTCGGGACGGCCGGAATCGACGAGCGTGTAACTCCATCCAAGGTCTCCGGCGTGATGAGTGAGGAAGTCGTGGGTGCCGCCGTAGAGGCAGTCGCTGGCCAGCAGATGATCGCCAGCGCGCAGCAGGCTGAGCAGGATCGTCGTCACCGCCGCCATTCCTGATGAGGTCGCGAGCGCGGCCTCACTACCCTCCAGAGCGGCCAGCTTGTCGTGCAGGTAGACCTGCGAGGGTGTCGAGTTCAGCCTGATATAGCGGATGTCGTGGTAGTCCGTGCCCGGCTCGACCGCGTACACCGTGCCCTGGTAGATCGGGAAAACCACCGAGCCATTGGGCCCTGGCCGGCGCTCGCCCGCATGGACGGCGAGAGTGTCGATGCGGGGATTGTCGTGACTGGACATCTCACCTTCCCGCGGTCGCATGGTGGTTACACCATGACGCTGTTACACCATGACCCTACGGGGTTGACCCTGCTCGCGCAGGTACATTCCGTCGGGGTTCCAGTGAAAAGGTTACTCTTCTCCATTTGTCCAACGTTAACCTGCGCGTCCCTTGCGGCGCTCTTGCGTGCTGCCCATAGTGCAGCAGGTGTGTCTGAGTTAATCGAGGTCTGAACATTATTCGGAGCTGCCGATCCGTAAATGAGCATGCGCTGACAGTTTCGGAGGAAAGCATGACGAGATCAGATCACGAACCCGCCGTCCAACGAACTGGAATCGGCAGACGTCGATTCCTGGCGGGACTCGGCGTCGGTGTGGCCAGCGCACTCACGCTGGATACCGTCGAAGCACTCGCCGAGACAGTCGAGGGACCGGTCCCTACATCGGTTCCGGATCCACGGTTCAGCCGGATGTTCCAGCTTCCGGCGTTTGCCGACCCGCAATCCACGGCCGTCCAGAACGCGATGATCGACATCGGTAAGCCTGGCGGCCTGTTGGACGCTAAGGACCCGTTGAGTGAGGGCCCGGTCCGGCTGATCACCAACCCGGAACTCAGCCCGAGCAACGTTGATCAGGACGTTCGGGACATGACCGCGGGAACGACATTCGTGGGACAGTTCCTCGACCACGACGTCACGTTCGACAACACCTCACGGCTCGGCGTGGTCACCGAGCCCACCCGGACGCCGAATACCCGCGTCCCGAGGCTCGACCTGGACTCGGTGTACGGCGGCGGGCCTTCGGTCAGCCCTCAGCTTTACCGATCTTCGGACCCTGCCACGCTCCGGTTCGGTGACGGTGGGTTGTTCGAGGATCTGCCACGTAACCCCGATATGACGGCGATCATCGCGGACCCGCGCAACGACGAGAATCTCATGATCTCCGGTCTGCACGCGGCGTTCCTGTTGGCGCACAACCGGACCGTGAACCTCCGGCGTAAGAACGGTCTGCCAGGCGACCCCTTCGTCCACGCCCGGCGCACGATCATGCATCACTGGCAGTGGATCGTGGTGAACGAGTTCCTCCCGCAGATCGTCGGGCGGGCGCTGGTGCAGGACATCTTGCGCAATGGACGGCGCTGGTACCGGTTCAGCAACCCCACCATGCCGGTCGAATTCCAGACCGGCACGTACCGGTTTGGGCATAGCCTGGTTCGCCCATCTTATCGGGCGAACCTCAAAGGAGATCCCGGCGGCGATCCCGCAACCGGCGCGCCGGCCTTCTTCGGGCTCATCTTCGATCCGGCCGCCGAAGGTCAGGCCGACCCGATCGACCTGCGCGGTGGGGCCCGCGCACCGCGGCGGTTCATCGGCTGGCAGACGTTCTTCGACTTCGGCGGCGACCAGACCCAGCACGTGCGACCGAACAAGCTGATCGACACGAGCATCTCCACACCGCTGTTCCAGTTGCCACTCGCGGCCATCGCCAGCCGGGACGCGCCGACGTCGCTGCCGCAGCGAAACCTACTGCGGCACCTCACCTGGTCGCTGCCGTCCGGCCAGCGGATCGCCGCGTCCATCGGAGCACCGGTCCTCGGGTCGAGCCATTTCCCCGAGTTGCGCGAGTACGGTCTCGGTCTCGATGCGAGCACGCCGCTGTGGTACTACATCCTGCGCGAGGCCAGTGTCTTCACCGACGGCGTGCGGCTTGGCCCGCTTGGTGGCCGGATCGTCGCCGAGACGATCATCGGAATGCTTCAGCTCGACAAGTCCTCCTACCTCAACACCAGGTTCCGGCCGTCCCTGCCGAGCAAGAGTCCCCGCACGTTCACGATGACCGACCTGCTCCGGTGGGCAAGGGTAGATCCCGCCAGCCGCGGCCAGTAGCTACTCTCTGTGCGAGTTCGATCCCCTTGGTCTCGGCGGAGGTAGCCTGGCTGGATCATGAGGAGTCGCCGGTGAGCAACCACGAAGCACCGCCCCCGCCGCAGCAGTCCGATGTCCTACCGTTGCCGGCGACACCGATGCGCAGCAAGACGGATCTACAGACTGCGATCAGCTGTGACCAGCGCGCGGTGCTGGTGGTCAATACCCGGTCTCGACGGGGCCAACGCCGCTACCACAGCGCTCGCGAGCAGCTCACCGCGGCCGGCTTCGACCTGTTGGGCTGCTTCGGAGTTGATCAACCCGGCCAACTCACCACTACCCTGACCGCCGCGATCGCCCGGCAACCGGACCTGCTCATCGCCGGCGGCGGGGACGGCACCATCAGCGAAGCTGCCCGCCACCTTGCCCACCGCGACATGGCCTTGGGTGTGCTGCCGCTGGGTACCACCAACAACTTCGCCCGCACCCTGGGCATTCCGCTCACCCTCAGCACCGCCATCGCCGTACTCACCGACGGCAAGGTCGCCGACGTCGACCTCGGCCAGGTCAACGACCACCTGTTCGCCAATCTCGTCTCCGTCGGCGTGTCCGCGCAAGTCGCCACGCACGTACCGGCCGTCCTCAAACGGCTCGCCGGCCGGGCGGCCTATCCGCTCACCGCTCTGACCCGGCTACCGGGGCACCAACCGTTCCACGCCGGCATCACGACCGCCGATGGGCACACCCGCCAACTGCGCACACATCAGCTCAACATCGCCAACGGCAGCTTCCACGCAGGCACCCCCATCACCAGCGACGCCAGCGCCGACGACCGGCTGCTGCTTGCCTACGCCCTCGGTGCCTACGCACGGCGGCACCTGCTGGCCGCCACCGTTCGTCACATCCTCACCGGACGGCGCCGCACCCTCACCGATGCGCCGTTTTTAGCCACTGACGATCTACGGTTGGAAACCGACCCACCGCTACCGCTTGACATCGACGGCGAGATACGCGGACATACCCCGGTACGCATCCGCATCGTCCCCAAAGCCCTCCGCGTCATGGTCACCCCCGATTTTCCCGATACTTGATCACGCCGTGCGCAGGCGACTCGACAACCTGCGACGGCACCCGACGGGCAGAAACCAGCTGCAGCCGACACAATGCGTGAGGATCGCCGCAGGTGCGGTATGGTCACCGAGTCACGAAAGAGGGCGGCTAGCTGTGGAGCATCAACGCACCGTGCACGACCTTGCCGATGCGTTTGGCCGGTTCGATCGGGCCCGTCTTGCCCGGATGAGCGAGGCCGGTCGGGCTGGGCAGCTAGAAGCCCGCCAGCTGCTCTACGACTACGTGGACGGATTGTGGACAGACATCAAGCGGGCCGGGGAGAGCCCCGCCGTAGGAGATAAGTACCAGGCGATCGCGGCGATGCGGGAACTGACCGAGATGCTACGGACGATCGCTTTCGAGGC
>DASQVB010000092.1:0-10661 GCA_035640975.1 Pseudonocardiaceae bacterium | reverse complement strand
ATGACAGGCGTGCGATCGGGCTGACACCGTGACGGATGTGAGAGAAGGAACCTGTGATGACGCTTATGCGTTTCGACCCGTTTCGTGAGCTGGACCGCCTCTCCGAGCAGGTGATGGGAGGCAGGGCGCCGCGGACGATGCCGATGGAGGCGTGGCGGAGGAAAGATGAGGTCGTCGTTCATGTCGATCTTCCAGGCGTCGATAGGGACGATGTTGAACTGACAGTCGAGCGCAATGTGGTGAGCATCCGGGCGGAGCGGCGACCCGCGCATGAAGAAGGCGACGAGGTGATCGTCGACGAGCGGCCGCATGGCACCTTCACCCGGCAGCTGTTCCTCGGCGACAACCTCGATGCGAACAAGCTGTCCGCCGAGTACGACCGTGGCGTGCTCATACTGACGATCCCGACCGCCGAGGCGAGCAAACCGCGGCGTATCCAGCTCGCCGAACAGCGGCAGGAACTGGCGGATAGCGGCCGTGCTACTGCTGATCAGGATTCGAGCAGCCAACCAGTATCCACGTCTTAACGCTATGTGAACACAATCTAGGTGAGTCCACGAGGAGGTAGGTGATGAAAGAGCGCATGCCCGCACGGCGACAGCGTCGGTCCATTGCGGTGTTTGACAACTACGCAGATGCTGAGCGCGCCGTAGACCGCCTGTCTGATCTGCGATTCCCCGTGGAGCGGGTGGCCATCATCGGTGACGATCTCCAGATGGTCGAGCAGGTGACGGGCCGGCTGAACTACGGCGGTGCCGCGCAGAAAGGAGCAGCGTCCGGTGCACTGCTCGGCGCGTTGATCGGCTGGCTATTCGGCTTGTTCGACCTGATCAACCCACTAGTGGCCAGCATTGTGCTGGCCTTCTACGGGCTGATCTTCGGTGCGGTCATCGGTGCGGTGCTGGGCCTGGTGATGCACGCCCTGCAGCGCGGCCGCCGGGACTTCGACGCGGTCGCCATGATGGTTCCTCGCCGCTTCGAGGTGGTCGTTGACGAGGAGGTTGCCGAGGAGGCAGCGCGCCTGCTCGCCGAGGCACCCGTGGCTCAGACCCAGCGAACGACCCCCGCTACCGGTTGACAGGAGCATCGGATCATGGCGAAGGCAGTGGGTATTGATCTTGGCACAACAAACTCAGTGATTGCCGCCTGGGAGGGCGGCCAGGCGGAAGTGATCCCTAATGCCGAGGGCGCGCGGACCACACCGTCAGTGGTGGCATTCACCGAGGCTGGTGAACGGTTGGTAGGGCAGCTGGCGCGGCGGCAGTCCATCTTGAACCCGAAAGGCACGATCTATTCGGCGAAGCGGTTCATCGGGCGGCGGTTCGAGGAGGTGTCCGATGAGGTCCGGGCGGTGGCGTTCGATGTGGTGCCGGGATCTAATGGAGAGGCCCGTTTCAATATTCGGGGCAAGCTGTACGCGCCGGAGGAGATCAGTGCACAGATATTGCGCAAGCTAGCCGATGATGCGGGGAAGTTCTTGGGGGAACGGGTTACCGAGGCAGTGATCACGGTCCCGGCTTATTTCAACGATGCGCAGCGCCAGGCCACCAAGGATGCCGGCCGGATCGCCGGCCTGGAGGTGCTGCGAATCATCAATGAGCCCACTGCGGCGGCGTTGGCCTATGGGTTGGACAAGCGCGGTCACGAGACCGTGCTGGTGTTCGACCTGGGTGGTGGCACGTTCGATGTCAGCATTCTGGATGTCGGTGACGGCGTGGTGGAGGTGCGCTCTACCGCCGGGGACACCCATCTGGGTGGGGATGACTTCGACCGGCGCCTGGTCGACTATCTGGCCGAGGAGTTCCAGCGCGACAACGGCATCGATCTGCGCAACGATCCGCAGGCGTTGCAGCGACTGTTCGAGGCCGCCGAAAAGGCCAAAGTCGAGCTGAGCTCAGTGACCCAGACGCAGGTCAGCCTGCCGTTCGTCACCGCCGATGCCACCGGCCCCAAGCACCTGCAGACCACCATCACCCGCTCAAAGTTCGAGCAGTTCACCGCCGATCTGGTGGAGCGGACCATGGACCCGGTCAAGCAGGCCATGGGCGATGCCAAGATCAGCGCCAATGACATCGACGAGGTCATCCTGGTCGGGGGGTCGACCCGGATCCCGGCGGTGCAAAACCTGGTCCGCCGGCTCACCGGCGGCAAGGACCCCAACATGAGCGTCAACCCCGACGAGGTCGTCGCGGTCGGCGCGGCAATCCAGGCCGGGGTGCTCAAGGGCGATGTCTCCGACGTGCTGCTGCTGGATGTGACCCCGCTGTCGCTGGGAGTCGAGACCCGCGGTGGGGTGATGACGAAGATCATCGAGCGGAACACCACCATCCCGGCGCGGCGTAGCGAAGTGTTCTCCACCGCTGAGGACAATCAGTCCGCGGTGGACGTCGTGGTGCTGCAGGGGGAACGGGAGCGAGCCGCGGACAACCGGGTGCTGGGCCGGTTCCGGCTGGAGAACATCCGCCCGGCCCCGCGCGGTGAGCCCCAAATCGAGGTCATTTTCGACATCGACGCCAACGGCATCGTCAACGTCACCGCCCGGGACCGCGACACCGGAGCCGAGCAGAGCATCACCATCAGCGAAAGCTCCAACCTCGACTCAGCCGACATCGAGCGCATGGTCGCCGAAGCCGACCGCAACCGAGCCGCTGACCAGCAGCTGCGCCAGGAGGTTGACGCTCGCAACGAGCTGGACAGCATCGCCTATCAGGTTCAAAGGCGCCTTGACGAACTCGGTGCAGACGCGCCCGCACACGACAAGGCCCGGGCCGAGCTGCTCGTCAGCGAGGCCCGCCAAGCGGTCGAGCAGCAGGGGCCGCTGGCCCGGGTGCGCGAGCTGACCAGCGAACTCCAGCAGATCTTCCAGGCGCTGATGGCGCGAGTCGGCGCCGGGGTCGGTGGCGGCGGAGGCCCGCAGGACGGGCCATCCCGCGACACCGGATCCACCGACGACGACGTCATCGACGCCGACTTCGACCGCAGCTGAGGTGAGCGGATGCATCAGAAGGCAGCGCGTCAAGAAGCATCCGAGGCACACCACGACCCAGCGCACACCACACCCGATTCGAGGACCGAAGATGAGGTCGAAGTTGGGGTGCCGGACTCGGACGCGGTTGCCGCTCTGGAGGACCGGCTGCGCCGGGCACTGGCCGACCTGGACAACCTGCGCAAGCGGCAGGCCCGGGAACTGGAGCGGCAGCGGGTGGCGGAGGCGAACCGGGTGGCCGCCGCCTGGCTGCCGGTGCTGGACAATCTCGACCTGGCACTCGGCCATGCCGGCGCCGACCCGTCGCCCATCGTTGAGGGAGTCCGGGCTGTACGCGAGCAGGCCCTGGCTGTGCTGGACAGCCTGGGATTCTCCCGCTACGACGAGGTGGGAGTGCCATTCGACCCGGTCCGGCACGAGGTTGTGAATGTGGTCGAGGACTCGGAGGCCGAGCCCGGCACGGTGGTCCAGGTGCTGCGCCCCGGTTATGGCAGCGCGGAGCGGCAGCTGCGGCCCGGTGCGGTGACCGTCGCCCGCCGAGGTTGACGGCCGATGGCGCGCGACTACTACGACGCGCTCGGTGTCTCCCGCACCGCGAGCACCGAGGAACTGCAGCGCGCCTACCGCAAACTGGCGCGCGAGTACCACCCCGACGTCAACCGCGACCCCGCAGCCGAGGAGCGCTTCAAGGAGATCAGCGAGGCCTACAGCGTGCTGTCCGACCCCGACACCCGCAAGCGCTACGACCGATTCGGACCCGACTTCCGCCAGATCCCGGAAGGCTACGAGGCCTACGCCGGCGCCGCTCGGGCCGGGCGTCCGGGATCGCCTAGTGGATCACCATTCGGTAGTGGCCGGGTGTGGGTGGACTCCGACCGCGGCCAGAGATCTGGCGCCGGCGGTATCAACATTGACGACTTGTTCAGTGATCTTTTCGGTTCGCGGGGAGCGTCCGGGCCGATTCCGGGAGCTGATCAGGAGGCTGAGCTCGAGCTATCGGTCGAGGACGCCTACCGCGGCGGCACTCGTCGCATCACCCTGTCCGGGCCAGGCGAGCCCACCAGCTTCGAAGTGGTCATTCCTCCCGGTGTTACCGATGGACAACACATTCGCCTGGCTGGTCGGGGTGGCCTGGGCTCAGGCGGCAGCGCAGCAGGGGATCTGTACCTGGTAGTGCGGATCGCGCCGCATCCCCGTTACCGGGTGAATGGACGCGATATCTCGGTGGATCTGCCGTTGGCGCCGTGGGAGGCGGCGCTGGGGGCCAGCGTGCCGGTGCCCATCCCCGGTGGAGAGGCCAAGGTGCGCGTGCCGGCGGGGTCATCGACGGGTCGTCGGTTGCGGTTGCGTGGGGAGGGGATGCCCAATCCACGGGGAACGCCGGGCGATCTGTACGCCGAGGTGAAGATCATGGTTCCGCGGAAGTTGACGCCGCGGGAGCGCGAGCTGTTCGAGGGGCTGCGCAGGGACTCCACCTTTGACCCGCGGAGCGGAAGTTGACCAGCTACTCGTTGATGCGCGTGTCCCGGCTCAGCTTGGACAGCTTTGCCGCACGGGCCGGCATTCATCCTGACCTGGTCCGCCGGTGGGTGGCGTTGGGCCTGTTGGAGCCGTTCCAAGACGCCACCGGTCGATTGTGGTTCGCGGCGCCGCAGCTGCAGACCGCGGCCCGGATCCAGCGGCTGCGAGCCGGGCTGTCGCTGAACTACGCCGCGCTCGGGCTGGTCATTGACCTGCTCGACCGCATCGAGGTGCTGGAGGCCGCGCTGCGCGCCACCGGTACCCGCCCGCCCGGTCACGCCGTCCGTTCGCCGCCGTCCACCGCTCGGTGCGAGGAGTAACCGCCATGGACATGAATCGCTTGACCCAGAAGTCGCAGGAAGCGGTGCAGCAGGCCCAAGCCATCGCATTGCGCTACGGGCACACCGAGGTTGACGGGGAGCATCTGCTGTTGGCGCTGCTCGACCAACCCGAGGGGCTGGTCCCGCGACTGTTGCGGCAGTTCGACGCTGACACCAACGCGCTACGGGCCGCCGTGGACGGTGACCTGCAGCGCAGGCCGAAGGTGACCGGGCCCGGCGCCGCCCCCGGTCAGGTGTTCGTCACCCAGCGACTGGCCCGCCTGCTGGACGCTGCCGAGCGGGAAGCCAAACGACTCAAGGACGAGTACGTGTCCGTCGAGCATTTGCTAGTCGCGTTGGCTGACGAGGGCACGTCCAGCGCCGCGGGGCGGCGGCTCAAGGAGTTCGGCGTGACCCGCGAGGCGTTCCTGTCTGCGCTGACCCAGATACGCGGCAACCAGCGAGTCACCTCGGCGACCCCGGAGGGCGCCTACGAGGCGCTGGCCAAGTACGGACAGGACCTGGTCGACGCGGCCCGCTCAGGCAAGCTGGACCCCGTCATCGGGCGGGACGCCGAAATCCGTCGAGTGATCCAGATCCTGAGTCGCAAGTCCAAGAACAATCCGGTACTCATCGGTGACCCCGGGGTTGGCAAGACCGCCATCGTGGAGGGGTTGGCCCAGCGGATCGTACGCGGTGACATTCCGGAGGGTCTGCGCGACAAGACGATCTTCGCATTGGACATGGGATCCCTGGTCGCGGGGGCGAAGTACCGCGGCGAGTTCGAGGAGCGGCTCAAGGCGGTGTTAGCCGAGGTCAAGGCCGCTGAAGGAAGGATCCTGCTGTTCGTCGACGAACTGCACACCGTGGTTGGCGCCGGTGCGGCCGAAGGTGCGATGGATGCGGGCAACATGCTCAAGCCGATGCTGGCCCGCGGTGAATTGCACATGATCGGCGCGACCACGCTCACCGAGTACCGCAAACATGTTGAGAAGGACGCCGCGCTTGAGCGCCGCTTCCAACCGGTGCTGGTCGACGAGCCGAGTGTCGAGGACACCATCTCCATCCTGCGCGGGCTGCGTGAACGTCTCGAAATCTTCCACGGGGTACGGGTCCTCGACAGCGCCCTGGTCGCCGCCGCGACGTTGAGCCACCGGTACCTTACCGACCGGTTCCTGCCGGATAAGGCGATCGACTTAGTCGACGAGGCGTGCGCCCGGTTGCGTACCGAGATCGACTCGATGCCTGCCGAGCTGGACGAGATCACCCGGCGGGTGATGCGGCTGGAGATCGAGGAAGCCGCGCTGGCAAAAGAGACCGACTCGGCGAGCCTCGCGCGGCTCGACCAGCTACGTAAGGAGCTGGCTGATCTGCGCGCTGAGGCGGACGCGATGAGTGCGCAATGGGAAGCCGAGCGCCAGGCGATCCGCCGGGTTCAGGAGCTGCGCGCCGAGCTGGAACTCCTCCGCCGGGAGATCGAGGATGCCGAGCGGGCCTATGACCTCAACCGCGCCGCCGAGTTGCGCTACGGAAGGCTCAGAGAGCTGCAGCGGCGACTAGCTGCTGAGGAAGAGCAGCTAGCCGCCAAGCAGGGCGAGCACCGGCTGCTGCGCGAGGTCGTCACCGAAGACGAGATCGCCGAGATCGTCTCGTCCTGGACCGGGATCCCGATCACCCGGCTGAAGGAGGGCGAGCGGGACAAGCTGCTACGTCTCGACGAGGTCCTGCACGAGCGGGTGGTTGGCCAAGATGAGGCGGTCCGGGTGGTGTCCGACGCCATCATCCGGGCTCGCTCGGGCATCAAGGACCCGCGCCGCCCGATCGGCTCATTCATCTTCCTCGGCCCCACCGGGGTCGGAAAGACGGAGCTGGCCAAGACACTGGCCGCGGCGTTGTTCGACTCTGAGGACAACATGGTCCGCGTTGACATGAGCGAGTACCAGGAGCGGCACACTGTAAGTCGCCTGGTCGGGGCCCCGCCCGGCTATGTGGGCTATGAGGAGGGTGGCCAGCTCACCGAAGCGGTGCGCCGTAAGCCCTACTCGGTGGTTCTCTTCGACGAGATCGAAAAGGCACACCACGACGTGTTCAACACGTTGCTTCAGGTGCTCGACGACGGCCGGCTCACCGATGCGCAGGGCCGCACGGTCAACTTCCGGAACACCGTGCTGATCATGACGTCGAATATCGGCTCGCAGTACCTCCTGGATGGGGTGACGGCGCAGGCGGAGATCAAACCGGAGGCCCGCGAGCTGGTCATGGGCGAGCTGCGCCACCATTTCCGCCCCGAGTTCCTCAACCGCATCGACGACATCGTGTTGTTCAGCCCGCTGAACCAGGCCCAGATCGAACAGATCGTCGAGCTGATGTTCAACGAGCTGCGCACCCGGCTCGCGGAGCGCCGGATGAGCCTGGAGATCTCCGACGAGGCGCGCCGGTTCATCGCCGCGCAGGGCTTCGACCCTGTTTACGGTGCCCGGCCGCTGCGCCGGTTTATCGCCCGTGAAGTCGAGACCCGCATCGGCCGAGCGCTGCTCACCGATGCCATCCCGGATGGCGCCACCATCCGAGTCGAGCTCAAGGGCGACGAGCTCGTCATGACCCACGACGATCCCCAGCCCACAACCAGTACCGCGGCGTGAGACCGATGGCGACTACGACGGCGACGCGGACGGTCAAGTGTGAGAACTGTGGCCGGATGAATCGGGTGCCCGCAGCCGCGCGGGGCAAGCCGCGGTGCGGGAACTGCAAGGCGCTCCTGCCGTGGATCGCCGACGCTGGCGATGAGGACTTCGCCGAGATCGTCGAGCAGGCCACTGTCCCGGTCCTGGTGGACCTGTGGGCGGCTTGGTGCGGGCCGTGCCGGATGGTCAGCCCCGCGCTGGAGCAGCTGGCCAGGGAGAAGGCTGGCCAGCTCAAGCTGGTCAAGGTCGATATCGAGCGCGCACCGAAGCTGGCGCAGCGTTTCTCCGTGCAGGCGGTTCCGACCCTGATGGTGCTGTACCGGGATGAGGTGATCGCGCGCCAACCTGGAGCCGCCCCGGTAGACGCATTGCGGAGCTGGCTGGACGACGCGATCGCCCGCATTCCCTCGGACTCCCGACCTGGAGGCAACTGATGAACCTGCGCAAGAAGGCCTGGCAGCTGCCGCTGCGCCTAGCCGCCGGGAGCTATGTCGTCAACTCGGGGTTGTCGAAGTGGGACGCCGATGAGGTGACCGCCAAGCAGCTGCAGAGTTTCGCCTCAGGCGCCTATCCGTTGCTGGCCAGTGTCGACGCACGGTTGTTCGTCAAGGCACTCTCCGCAAGTGAGGTGGTCATTGGAGCCGCGTTGCTGTTGCCGTTCGTGCCCACAGGCGCCGCCGGGGTGGGTTTGGCCACTTTCTCGGCCGGCCTACTCGGGCTTTACCTACAGACGCCGGACATGCGGCTCGAGGGAAGTCTGCGACCCACCGAGCAGGGCATCCCACTGGCCAAGGACGTGTGGTTGGCGGCCATCGGAGCGTCCCTGATCATTGACGGTTTGGCCGGGCGGGGTAGCCGATCATGACCCGGGCACCGCTCGATCCGCACCTGCGAATGGTGCAGCTCGTCGCGCCACGCACCCCGCAGGGTTGCGAGGAGTGCCTGCAGACCGGGTCGCCATGGGTACACCTGCGGCTGTGCTTGAGCTGCGGGCACGTGGGGTGCTGTGATTCATCTCCGAACCGGCACGCCCGGTGGCACGCCGGAGTCCTCGCGCACCCGATCGCCCAGTCATTCCAGCCGGGTGAAAACTGGCGGTGGTGCTACGTCCACGAGAACTTCGCCTGATGAGCACAGTTGATCTAGGCGAAGCGGCTTCGCTGCCCGAGACTCCGGATCTGGATGGGGCCTACCCCCGGCTGAGCCAGGCCCAGGTGGCCACGCTGGAGGCGAACGGCGAACGACGCCCCGTCCACTCAGGCGAGGTGTTGTTCGTCGAAGGTGATCCGAGTGCGTCCTTCTACGTCATCCTGGCCGGTCGGGTGGCGGTGGTCGAGGGATACGGCACGGACGAGCAACGGGTGGTCCGGGTGCACGGACCCAGGCGGTTCCTCGGCGAGCTGAGCCTGCTCACGGGGCAGACCGAGTTCTTCACAGCGGTGGCGTTGGAGTACGGCGAGGTGCTCGTCGTACCCCTGGTTGCGCTACGCGCGGTCGTCTCGCAGGATCCGGCGCTCGGTGATGAAATTCTTCGCGCCTGCCTGGTCCGCCGCACCTTGGCGATCGGGCTTGGCGCCGGCTTCCGTATCGTCGGCTCGCGGTATTCACCAGATACTCGCCGGCTACGCGATTTTGCGATGCGTAACCGGTTGCCGCACCGTTTCATCGACTTGGATGACGACCCGACCGCGGAAAGCTTGCTGCGTCAGTTGGGCGTCGGCCCCCAGGACACCCCGGTGGTCGTGTGGCGCGACCGGGTGCTGCGCAATCCAAGCAATGCCGAGCTGGCTCAGCTGGTCGGGCTGGTGACGCCAACGAAGAACGAGACGACCTGCGACCTGCTCATCGTCGGCGCGGGCCCGGCCGGACTGGCCGCTGCCGTCTACGGTGCGTCGGAGGGCTTGACGACAGTTGCTGTGGATGCAGTGGCCATTGGAGGGCAGGCCGCGACATCCTCGCGGATTGAGAACTACCTCGGATTCCCGGCCGGGATATCCGGCGCAGAGCTGGCCGACCGCGCGGTGATCCAAGCCAGGAAGTTCGGGGCCCGCACCAGTGTGCCCGCCACCGCCCAAAAGCTCACCCACGACGACGGCCACTACCGGATTCAGTTTGCGGACCGGACCGCAGTGTCCGCACGCACGGTTGTGCTGGCCACCGGTGCCCGTTACCGCAAGCTGCCGGTGGCGCGACTGGAGGAGTTCGAAAAGACCAGCATTTACTACGCGGCTACCCCCATGGAGGCTCAGCTGTGTGTCAACGATCCCGTCGTCGTGGTGGGAGGGGGCAATTCGGCCGGCCAAGCGACGATCTTTCTCGCAGATTACGTGGGGCAGATCCGGCTGGTGGTTCGCGAGCATCGGCTGGATGAATACATGTCGCGCTATCTGGCTGACCGGATCGAGCGAGATCCAAGGATCGAAGTGCTGCTGCACACCGAGGTACGTGAACTGCTCGGTGACAAGTCGCTGGAGGCAGTGGTCGTGCAGGACAACGAGTCCGGTGAGCAGCGCACTGTAGCGGCCAAGGAGCTATTCGTCTTCATCGGCGCAGCTCCCTGCACTGATTGGCTGGTCGGCACCCTCGCTCTCGATTCCGGTGGCTACGTACTGACCGGGACAGAGGCCGCCAGGGCCGCCAATGCATCGTTCGGCGAACTTGGGCGGACGCCGCTGATTTTGGAGACCACCGCGCCCGGAATATTCGCGGTCGGCGACGTACGCAGCGGGTCGGTTAAACGAGTGGCCTCTGCAGTCGGCGAAGGTTCCATGGCTATCCGCCTCGTCCACGAACACCTGACAACACGAGCATGATCGGCGCAGTCAGGATTGGCCGAGATTGGTGACGAGATTGATGGCCACAGCGAGGATGCCAGTGGCGAAGACGTACGAGAGCAGTGCGTGCCCGAGTACAGTTTTCCGGATCCGGGTGTTGGTGGGTTCGGTCGACATGTCATATGCCATGCCGACGATGAACGCCATGTAGGCGAAGTCGCTGTAGGCCGGTGGCTCCTGCTGGTTGAAGTCGATGCCGCCATCTTCGTCCACGTAGTACAGGCGCGCGTATTTCAGCGCGAACACGGTGTTCACCAGCGCCCAGGACAGAACCGCCGCCACGACACTGAGGATCACCAGCACCACCGCGACAGGA
>DASQVB010000091.1:0-5323 GCA_035640975.1 Pseudonocardiaceae bacterium | reverse complement strand
CTCGGGAGTGTCGTGGGATGAGGTCCGGGTCCGGTTAGTGCCCGGCCACAAACCGGAGGACTTTGACCAGGCGGCGCGGGCGTTGGCCTCGGCCCGCAGGGTGATGCGCTGCCAGGTCCGCGAACTGACCCCCAACGTCGTCTCGATCGATTTTCAGCGCCGCAACCTGCTCGCCGACCCGGTGACCTGCCTCGACTTGGACCACCGGGCCGGTGTCGCAGGTGGCTTAGTGGATTTGCGCCGGGTGTGGGCCGGGCGTACCGAATACGGCCAGGACTGGCACGTGCCGCTGGCCGGCTCAGCCAGTCACACCCTGACCGCGGGTACTAGTGGAGCGGGCAAGAACTCGGTGATGTGGTGCCCGCTGGTCTCCATCGCCCCCGCCATCCGCGACGGCCTAGTCCAGGTATCCGGGATCGATCCCAAAGGCATGGAACTGGCCTACGGGCGGCGGATCTTCACCCGCTACGCCGTCACCGGCACCGACGCCCTCACGGTGCTGGACGAACTGATCGAGGCGATGCAGGCCCGCAAAGCCGAATTCGCTGGCCGCGTCCGGACGGTGCCCATCACCGCTGAGCATCCGCTGGAGCTGCTGGAATTCGACGAAATCGGCGCCCTGACCAAATACACCGATCGTAAGACTCGCGATGCGATCACCGAGAAGGTTGCGCTGCTCACCACGCAGGGGCGGGCGTTGGGGTTCACGGTGCGCGGTTATGTCCAAGAACCCACCAAAGACACCGTCCCGGTCCGAGAGCTATTCCCGCGCCGGATCTGCCTGCGGGTGGCAGCCAAATCCCACGTGGGCATGGTGCTCGGCGATCAAGCCTACGAACGCGGTGCCTGGGCCAATCGCATCACCGACACCGAAGCTGGCGTCGGTTACGTCTTTGGCGAAGGCATCCGCGAGCCCCTGCGCATCCGCGCCGGCTGGGTCTGCGACGAGGCGATCAAACACCTCGAAACGTTCGTCACCAACCCGGTCACCCATGACACGGCGGTGCTGCCCTTCCCCACCAAACCCACCGACCCCAACGACTCAAGCCGGGGAGGCGCAGCGTGACCACCACCGCTGAGCACCACCGAGAAGGTGCGGAACGAACGATCATCACCGACCCCACGGTCTTGGATGGTGCGCGGTTGACCCGGGCACAGCGCACCGCCTTGCCCGTCAGCGCTGATGTGGTGCAGGCCCTAGCCGAGCAGCACGGCGTGTGCCTCCGGCCGCTGGCCATGCGCCGCATCGACACCACCACCGGCCGCGTCGACATCGTCCCGGTGCCCTGCGGGTCCATTCGGGAAGACCACTGCCGCCCCTGCGCAGACAAAGCCCGCCGGTTGCGGATGGTCCAATGCCGCCAGGGCTGGCACCTCGATGAGGAACCGGTCACCCAGCGGGCCACACCCAGCCAAAAACACCAGCATTTAATGGCCACCCGGGCCGACCTGGTCGCTGCCTACGCTGAGTGCAAGACCCACGGTGACGAGGTGTCCTGTGAGCAGATCGCGGACTCGGTCGCCGAACTCGACACCGAACTACGCGCGCTGGGAGTCCGCGGACGGTTCACCCCGCTCGATCCGCCACCCAAACCCATCAAACGCTCCACCCGGCGGCGCCAGGATGCTCCGGACCTACCTCGCCGTCCCATCGACAAGCGCACGGTAGGTCAGGTCTTCGCCGGCCGGTACCGGCCCTCCACCTTCCTGACCCTCACGCTCGATTCCTACGGCCGGGTCGATGACAAGGGCGCGGCGGTGGATCCGGATTCATATGACTACCGGCGGGCCGCTCGCGATGCCATCCACTTCCCTACGTTAGTAGATCGATTTTGGCAAAACACCCGACGCTGTGTCGGATGGGACGTGCAGTACTTCGGCACCGTGGAGCCGCAAAAACGCGGCGCCCCGCACTACCACGCCGCTATCCGCGGTGCCATTCCCCGCGCCGAGCTGCGGGCGATCACCGCAGCGACCTATCACCAAGTGTGGTGGCCAGCGCATGACCAGCCCATCTACGGCGGCCGGCGACTGCCGGCGTGGGATATCCGCGCGAAAGCCTTCGCTGACCCCGACACTGGGGCACCGTTGCCGACCTGGGACCAGGCGTGCGAGGAGCTGACCGAACCCGCCCACGTCGTGCGGTTCGGGCCGCAGGTGCACGTTAAGGGCATCCTGGGCGGCACCGAGGAAGCTGATAGGCACGTCGGTTACCTCACGAAATATCTGACCAAGAGCATCGGGCAGGCCGCTGGCCTCGACCAGCACGCCACAGACGCCCAACGCGACCACGCCCACCGGCTCCACGCCCAACTCCGCGTGACGCCCTGCTCGCCGCGCTGCCCGGTGTGGCTGCTCTACGGAGTCCAACCCAAAGGCGCCCGACACTCCATGACACCGGGAAGCTGCAAAGGCAAAGCACACCAACCCGAACACCTGGGCATCGCCGGACGCCGCGTCCTGGTCTCCCGCAAATGGTCCAACAAAACTCTGGATGATCATCGTGCCGAACGCGGCGAATTCGTTCGGCAACTCCTCCAAGCCGCCGACATCCAACCCGCCCACGGCCCCCAAGACGGCCCCTACCGGTGGGAACGACCCGCACCCACCGACCCCGACATCCCACCCCGCCCGCTTCTTCTCCTGCATGCCGTCGCCGAACGACAGCGATGGAAAGCCGAATACACCGCCGCCCAACTCGCCACAAACGGATCACCACCCAACGAAAGTTGTTCGACAACAACCGAGCAAGCCGCCTGAGAGAGGAGATGACGATGAGCCCTACAGGGCTGCCGCTCCATACCTATCTGATCAGCACGAACGAGCCTGGTACGGCTAGTACGAACTACCCCGCCGCTCAGCGTCATGGGGGTCGCCAAGTGAGCACGCATCAACTGATCACGAATGTTCGGCCTACATCATTTCCGAAGATCGGCCGACGGAAGCTGCAAGACATCTCGGCGCTAGCTCTGAACGCTTTTTACGTTCATTTGCCAGACGCAACGGTAACACCGCAGGTCAGCCCGTTACCGATCCCAACCCTATTACTGATGGATCGCTAACAGACCTGCTCCCCTTTACTTGCGTTGTTATCGCTGTTACCGCACTCAGCCGCTCCACTCCGGAGGACCCTGACCGTGAGCAACCACGTCACCCAGCCCACCCCCCTCCGTGCCAGCCAAACCGCCCGGACCCGACTCACCATCGCCGACGTCTGTGCCGATCTAGGCGTCTCCCGCTCCACCTTCTACGAATGGCGCGCGAAAGGACGCAGCCCACGCTGCATCAAACTCCCCAACGGCGATATCCGCATCAATCGCGCCGAATACGAACGCTGGCTCGCTACCTTGGAAGAGGCCGCCTGATGCACACCACCTACGACGTCCGAATCTATAAGACCGAGGTATGGGAAGGAAAGACGAAGACGACGTATTACGTGCGCTGGCAGGTTGCCAACAGACGCTGGAAGGAATCCTTCCGAACTAGCGCCCTCGCGGACAGTTTCCGATCGGATCTTGTTGCCGCGCAGCGTAAGGGAGAGGCATTCATGGTCGACACGGGGTTGCCTGTGTCGATAGCGAGACGCGCAAGCGAGATGAGCTGGTTTGACTTCGCGTGCCTCTACGTTGACACCAAATGGCCCTCGCTGGCTGGAAATTCCCGCAGAAACACAGCACAGGCACTCACAACTGCCACGCTCGCGCTGCTTTCCACCGAACGTGGTCGACCGGAGGTCACTCTGCTGAGGACCGCGCTCATCTCCTGGGCATTCAACGTGCGGACCAGGAGTACGAAAACCCCACCCGATGACATTCGCCGGACTCTCGACTGGCTGTCGCGTAACACTCATGCGGTCGGAAACCTGGAGGATGCGGAGATGTCCCGCCGCATCTTGGACGCCCTGACAAAAACCCACGATGGCAAGATTGCATCGGCTGGAACAATCCAGCGAAGGCGAGGAGTCATCGTCAACGCGCTGAGCCAAGCCGTCGAACGGAAGCTCTTACACAAGAATCCAGTGGTCTCGCTATCCTGGACCGCTCCCAAGACCGTCAAAGCTCTCGACAAGAGGGTGGTCCTCAATCCGACCCAGGCCAGGTTGCTGCTCGAAGCGGTGCGCTACCAGGGCCCGAGTGGTAGCGGGTTGGTCGCGTTCTTCGCCGTCATGTACTACTCCGCGCTCCGACCGGGGGAGGCGCTCAACCTACGGAAGGCCAACCTCCTGATCCCAGAGTCCGGCTGGGGGGAACTGCTGATAGACGAGTCGTGTCCGTCGGTTGGGACGGCGTGGTCGGATAGCGGTAACAGACGAGACCAGCGACAACTCAAGCACCGGGCCAAGGGCGACACCCGCTCAGCTCCCTCTCCCCCAGAACTTACTCAGCTACTTCACGATCACCTGGCCATGCACGAAACCGATGCCGAGGGCCGACTATTTCGAGGGGTCCGCAGCGGGCGCGAGCTGGAGGAGAGCACCTATCACCGTGTGTGGCGTAAGGCCCGCCAAGCAGCGCTGACCGCCGAGGAATACGCCTCGCCGCTTGCGCGGCGGCCTTACGACCTCCGCCACGCGGCGGTGTCGACATGGCTCAACGCAGGCGTGCCGGCCACGCAGGTCGCGGAGTGGGCAGGCCACAGTGTCGCGGTCCTGCTGCAGATCTACGCGAAGTGCCTCTCGGGGCAGGAGGAACTGGCTCGGAAACGAATCGAGGCCAGGTTGCGTGAGGCGTAGCAGGTGCGCACTTCGGCACCTATTCGGCACAGACGGCCGGTGAGTACCGGCCGTAGCTGGGCACAGCCGGACAGCACCCTACGGCCTCCTGACCTCGTTCGCGCAGGTCAGGAGACGATGCGAGTGGTAAGGGCGGGTGCCCCCGGTGGGAGTCGAACCCACACTGGGATCCTTTTAAGGGACCTGCCTCTGCCGGTTGGGCTACGGGGGCGCTGCGCGCAGCGTAGCCGCGTCCCCCTGTATCCACGCCAACCCGGGGGTGATCAAGAAGCTGTGGTGGCGCGCACGAAGTCGGCCTTCGGGTCGTTGATCTGACCCAACGCCACCACTTCGCGGTGGAACAGTAGGGCAGCGGTCCAGTCGGCCACGATGCGAACCTTGCGGTCGAACGTCGGCATCCGGCTCAGGTGGTAGGTGCGATGCATGAACCAGGCCCCGATGCCCTTGAGTCTTATCCCATAGACCTCGGCGACGCCGCGGTAGAGGCCTAGACTGGCCACCGATCCCGCGTAGCGATGCTTGTAGTGCTGCAACGGCTCGCCGCGAAGTTGCGCAATGATGTTGTCGGCTAAGACCTTGGCTTGTCGCACA
>DASQVB010000090.1:0-10478 GCA_035640975.1 Pseudonocardiaceae bacterium | reverse complement strand
CCATACCGAGGCCGGGTCGACGACGGTGACCCCGGCGCGCATCCAGTGCTCCAGCAACCGTCGGTTGCACTCCGCGCCCAGGGCGGCCAGCTGTACCCGGTCGTTCACCCCGGCCACCAGCCACGGGTCTGGGCAAGGGTGGACGCCGACCGTGAGTCCGCCGGCCCGGACCAGAGCCAGCACATCAGTCAGGTACAGCTCGCCCTGGTTGTTGACGGAACCCAACTGGCTCAGCGCATCGCGCAGTGCGACGGCGTCGAAGGCGTACACCCCAGAGTTGATCTCGGTGATGGCCCGCTGGGTCGGGGTGGCGTCGCGATGCTCGACGATGCCGGTGACCGCACCCGAGGGATCGCGCAGCACCCGCCCGTAACCAGTCGGGTCGCTCACTACCGCGGACAGCACAGTCATGGCGTGCCCGGTGCGATGATGCTGGGCAACCAGTCCGTACAGCGTGCCGGTGTCCAGCAGCGGCACGTCACCGTAGCTGACCAGTACTGTCCCGGACAGCCCGGCCGGCAGGACGTCCAACGCACAGCAGACGGCGTGGCCGGTGCCGTGCTGCTGAGCCTGCACGGCGGCGCGCACGTCGCGGCCCAGCACGGTGCCAAGCGTGCGGAGGTGGGCGTGCACGGCGTCGCGGCCGTGGCCGATCACCACCACCAGGTGCTCGGGAGTCAGCCCGGCGGCAGCCCGCACCGCATGTTCCACCAAGGGACGGCCGGCCATCGGGTGCAGCACCTTGGGGGTCGCCGAATGCATCCTGGTGCCCTCGCCGGCAGCCAGCACGATAGCGGTCGTGAGGCTCCCGTTTGGGAGCATCGGCCTGCCCCTTCCGCATTTCGGTGTGGTCGATTCCCGGTAGCGGGGATCTTACGGAGCGCGCTGTTGCAGAGCGGGCGTGGTCGCATCCGATGGCCAGTTGGGCTTCATCTGGACTCGTCGGGACACGCATACTCTGGTAGCGCTCCGCCGCCAGGATTCGAACCTGGACCATCGGAACCAAAATCCGAGGTGCTGCCTTTACACTACGGCGGACGAGCGGGTCTGAAACCCGCGGGCACATGGTGACACGGGTGTGCCGCGCCGGTCAGCGCAGCCCTCCTTGTGGTCAACACCCAACAACGCGTCGCCCCCTGCTACGGACACGCGAGACACGCCAAGCAGTACACGGCGTGTCGTGACTGCTGCCGGGCAGATAATCTACGGTTTGATTGGGTATGCCACGACCGTTACCTACGGTCCCGCCACAGGCGTGAGCATGGTGGCACCCCCGCTGTCGCGGGTGGTCGCCGCGCCCCGGATGTTACGAGGAGCACGCCGATGACGCTGACCGCCGGAGACAGCCACCAACGAACGGGCCCTGAGCCCATCCTCTCCGGTCAGCGGACGCTGGGACCTCAGATCCTGGTGTACGTCTTCGTGCTCGCCCCGTTGGCAGCATTGCTGGCGGCCGTTCCTGCCGCCTGGGGGTGGGGGCTGCTGGGCTGGATCGATGTCGCGCTGTTCGTGGCTATGTACTACATCAGCTGCCTCGGGGTGACCGTCGGGTACCACCGCCACTTCACCCACGGCTCGTTCAAAGCCAAGCGATGGCTGCGGGTGGGTCTGGCGGTGCTGGGCAGCACGGCCATGCAAGGACCGCTGCTGCACTGGGTAGCCGACCACCGTCGCCACCATGCCTTCTCCGACAAGGAGGGTGATCCGCATTCGCCCTGGCTGTTCGGAACTTCGCCGATGGCAGTGGCCAAGGGGTTCTGGTATGCCCATATGGGCTGGTTGTTCAACCGCGACCTGTCCAACCCGCGACGGTTCGTCCCGGACCTGCTGGCCGACCCGACGCTGGTGCGGGTCAGCAAATTGTTCTGGCTGTGGACCGGGATCTTCCTGGTGCTACCTGGAATTATCGGCGGGCTGGTCACCTGGTCGTGGTGGGGCGCGGGAACTGCGCTGTTCTGGGCCGGATTGGTGCGGGTCTCGTTCTTGCACCACGTCACCTGGGCGGTGAACTCGGTGTGTCACATGATCGGTAACCGGCCGTTCGCCTCACGCGACAAGGCCGCGAACTTCTGGCCGATGGCCATCCTGTCCGCTGGCGAGTCCTGGCACAACCTGCACCACGCTGACCCGACGTCGGCCCGACACGGTGTGCTGCGGGGACAAATCGACATCTCGGCCCGAGTAATTTGGTTGTTCGAGAAGCTCGGCTGGGCGTGGAACGTGCGCTGGCCGACTCCGCAGCGGCTGGCGAAGCTCACCGCGAGGACCTGAGCGCCCGCCCCCCGAGGTACCCGCGCTGGCGGGGACGCGGTCCAATGTGACTGGCCACCGGCTACTCCGCTGTGTAATCATTTGATCACTGTGCGCGCACAACAAAAAGATTGCGCCAACGGAGTGATAACCCTAAAGGATTACTCTCAGCAGGTAACGTGTGGCGGTGCGTGGTAGATATACGCGGTGTGGGAAGGGGCGATCCCACGTACGGGGAAACTTCCGCTCGCGGGGGGACGCTCGGTCGCACGCTGAGCCTACTTGCCGTGTGCGTTCCACACCATTCGTTGAGTCACGGCAGGGGGCCCGTCTCGATGCAGTTCGTTGCAGGTATCACCCAACCGGCAGCAACGCTGGCACGTCGTTCGGAATCGGGAGGTGTCACGACGTTCGATCCCGACGTCCGGGTAGCGGTAGTGGGCTATGGCTACTGGGGCTCCAAGCACATGCGGGTACTCAGCAGCATGCCGGGTGTCCATGTGACGATCGTCGAGCAAGATCCCGAGCGGATCGCCGAAGCCCGGCGAAGTTACCCGGCGGCAGAGTCGGCACCTCGTCTCGACGACGTGCTGCAGCGGGTGGACGCGGTGGTCGTCGCAACCCCCCCTTCCGCCCACGCTGAGATTGCGCTGCAGGCACTGCGCCACGGGCGGCACGCCCTGGTGGAGAAGCCGCTGGCCACGACGATCGACGACGCACAAGAGATGGTCGACTCGGCGGCGGCGAATGGAGTGCACCTGATGGTGGGCCACACCTTCGAGTACAACGCGGCCGTCTGGAAGCTGAAGGAGATCATCGACGCCGGCGAACTCGGCAGGATTCTCTACATCGACGCCGCTCGGCTGTCGCTGGGCAAGTACCAGCGTGACTGCAACGTCATCTGGGATCTTGCCCCGCACGACATCTCGATCGCCTCGTTCCTGCTCGGCGAGGTTCCGCGGACTGCGTGGGTGTGGGCCAAGCGGCACGTCGGGCACCGCCACGCCGACGTGGCTTACCTACGCCTGGATTTCGAGCGGGCCGCCACCCACGCGTTCGTGCACGTCAGCTGGCTGGATCCGTGCAAGGTCCGGCGGGTGACCGTGGTCGGCGAACGCAAGATGGCCGTCTATGACGACATGTCGGACAACGAGCGCATCCGGGTGTACGACATCGGCGTCGATCCAGCGGATCCCGACGACCATGGTGAGTCGCACGCCATGCCGGTCTCCTACCGGACCGGAGACATCGTTTCACCCTATGTGCAGTTCAACGAGCCGCTCCTGGTGCAGGACAGCCACTTCATCGAGTGCATCCGTACCGGGGCCAAGCCGAACACCTCGGGTGAGCGCGGGTTGGACATCGTGCGGGTCCTGGCGGCTACCGACGTTGCCGAGGCCACTGGCCGTCCAGCGCTCATCGCCCGCAGGACCGACTCAGCGGGAGCAGACTTCAGGCGGGAGGTTGCCTCATGACCGGCAGCGTTCCTTGCAGTGTTCCTTTCTTGGATCTGCCGGGTGTCAACAACGGGCTGCGCGAGGAGTTCGATCTCGCCTGGAAGACCGTGCTGGACCACAGTGGATACATCGGTGGGCCTGAGGTCGAGCGCTTTGAGCACGAGTTCGCGAGCTACTGTGGGACCCGGGCGTGCATCGGAACGGCGAACGGGACCGACGCGCTCGAACTGATCCTCGCCGGCCTCGGAATCGGACGTGGCGACGAGGTCATTCTCCCAGCGAACACGTTCATCGCCACGGCTGAGGCGGTCTGCGCGACCGGCGCACAGCCTCGATTCGTGGACGTCTGCCCAGACACCCTGCTGATCGATCCGGATGCGGTGGAAGCGGCGATCAGTCCTTCCACGGCCGCGATCATCGCCGTTCATCTGTACGGCCAGATGGTGGACCCCGAGCGGATCTCGACGATCGCTGCTGCGCACGGGCTGGCCCTCATCGAGGACGCCGCGCAAGCGCACGGTGCCCGGCACCGGGGCGCCATCGCCGGCAGTGTGGGTGTCGCCGCCGGGTTCAGTTTCTATCCCGGCAAGAACCTCGGGGCACTGGGTGACGGTGGTGCCGTGGTCACCAGCGATCTGGCGCTGGCCGAGAAGATCCGCAGCATCGCCAACCACGGGCGGTCCGCAACGGATCGCCACCTGCATGACTTCGTCGGGAGAAACAGCAGACTCGACACGCTGCAGGCGGCGCTGTTGTCGGCCAAACTGCCCCGGCTGGACGCCGGCAATGCCCGGCGTGCGGCCGCGATGGTGGCCTACCGGGAGATGCTGCCGCAGCGCTGCACGCCGGTAACGGTGGCGCCGGGTGCCGAACCCGTCTACCACTTAGCGGTCATCCAGGTCGATGACCGGCGCCAGGTCGGTGAGGCGCTCACCGCGGCCGGCATCGGATGGGGTGTGCACTATCCCATCCCCTGCCACCAGCAGCCGGCCCTGGCCGCATTCCACGAGTCCCTGCCGGCGGCCCAGAAATTGCCCGTAACGGAGCACGCGGCCGGCCGGATCATCTCCGTTCCGATGTCCCCAACCCTGACCGTCGAGCAGGTTGCCCGGGTCTGCGATGTGCTGGGAGGTGCGCTGTGACCAACGTCGACAATGTCTTCCGTTACGGGGGCAGTGGTGAGTCCAACGGACACTCGATCGCTTCCCAGGAGCAGCAGCCTGCCGAGGGTGGCGAGGTGACCCCCCCAAAGCATCCGCCGATCCGGACTGAGCCTGCCCCGGATCCTCGTGGTGGTGGCGGGGTGACGGGGCGCCTGATACTCGTGGCGCTGATCCTGATCCTGCTCGGCACGGGTGCCGGGCTGGCTGGTGCGCTGGCCTTGCCCAAGACTTACGGAGCGCGGGCGGAGATCCTCTATCCCATCGGTCAGGACCAGCAGGGCGGGGATCCGCTGCGCCAGGATCGCCAGCTCAGCACTCAGCTGGTGTTCCTCAAGAGCCGGGCCGTACTCGGCCCGATCGCGCAGAAGCAAGGGATGCAGTACAAGGAGCTGGACGAGAACCTCAGTGTGGAAGTCCTGCAGACCAGCGAGGTCATCCAGGTCGAGGCCCACGGCAGCACCAAGGAGTCTGCCAGGCAGACACTGCAGGCAGTCATGGACGGGTACCTGGCGCTGGCCGACCAGCCCAGTGGGGTGACCCGCAACCTCGACACCCAGCTCGTTGAAGCCCGGGCAAATACTGCTCGTCTTCAAACCCAGGTGGAGCAGCTCACGGCTGGGGTATTGGCCGGCACTGCGACCCAGATCGCCCTCAACGAGGCCCGAACGCAGCTCACCGCGTCGGTGGATCGGGAGAAGGCGATCCAGGTCCGGATCGATGAGATCAACCTCACCGGCAGATCGGGCCCGAACGCTCAGTTGTTGACACCGCCTTACGTGCTGCCCGATCCGGTGAGTCCGCAGCCGCTGATCGCGGCCGGCACCGGTGCGCTGGTCGGCCTGCTGGTGGCGGGCGGGGTCGTAGCAGTGGGTGCCCGGCGCCGGACGAGGCCGTGAGGGCCGGGCTGTGGCCGCCCTGCCGGTAACAGCGCTCACGGACGAAGCTCCCCCCACCACAGCGCGCGACTCGGCGACCGTTGCCGGCTGGACGCTGGTCAGCCGGGTGACCGGATTGCTCCGGGTGGTGGTGATCGGCGCAGTCCTGGGTCCCACCTACTTCGCCAACGCCTTCCAGGCCGGCTATGTCGTCCCCAACCTGGTGTTCACGCTGATCGCCGGTCCGGTGCTGGCGATGGTGCTGGTGCCGTGTGTGGTCCGCGCCGTAGGTGCCGGTGGCTTACCCCAGGCCCGGGAGCTGTTCGCCCGAGTCAGCGGGTGGCTGCTCGCCGTCTCGGCCGGGGTCGTCGCGCTGTTGATGATCCTCGCTCCTGCGATTGCCTGGACACTGACCTTCGGGATCCCGGACCCAGCGCAACGGGCGCGGGGACTGTGGCTGACCACGTTGCTGGTACTGCTCGTCGCGCCGCAGCTGCTGCTGTACGTCGTGTTGCACCTGGGCATGGTCGCTCAACAGGCCCGCGGGCGCTTCGCGCTGGCAGCGGGTGCACAGGCCGTGGACAACATCATCCTCATCGTCACGGTGGTGCTGGCCGGTTGGTACTACGGGACGGGCCTCGAGGTCGCCGATGTGCCCGTAGAACTGGTGATCGTGCTCGGGGCGGGCAGCACTGCAGCCGTGGCGGTGCATGCGGCGCTTCAATTGTTCGGCACCGCGCAGGTGGGTTTGCTGATCCGCCCGTCGATGCCCTGGCGACACGACCCCGAGGTGCATGCGGTCACCCGCAGGTTGATGCGCTCCGTCGGCGTGGCTGCCTGGCCCACCGCGGCGATGTTCCTGCTGCTTGCACTGGCCGGCACGGTGCCGGGTGGGGTCTTCGTCGTGCAGCTGTCCTACGCCGTCTTCTATGCGCTGTCCTACGTCAGTGCGCGTGCGGTGTCGATGGCGGCGCTGCCCGGCCTGTCCCATGCCGCCCATCGCGACGACGGTGTCACCTTCGGCTCGGCGTGGCGCCAAGGACTGTCCTACGCCCTCATCGCCAGCTTGCCGCTGCTGGTGTTGCTCGCCGTGTTGTCCGGACCCACCGCTAACGTTCTTGCCAACGGCGAACTGCGGAATACAGCTCTGATCGGGGTACTCGCCACCTGCCTGGGGGTGGTGGCGATTGCCCAGCTGGTCGGCGGGGTGCACGACATCGGACGTCAGGCATTGTTCGCGCGTCTCGACGACCGCATTCCGCGGCGGGCCAGCGAGGCGGCCTTCGGCGTGATAGTGGTGGTTGCCGCCTCGACTCTCCTGATGCCCGCCGATGAGTCCCGCCTTGTCTGGTTGGTCGGGGCCATCCTGGCCGGTGAGCTCGCCGCCGCCGGGATGGTGCTGGTTGCGCTGCGCCGGGCGATGTGGCCCGAGCGGTTCATCGAATCCCGATCCCTTGCCGGTGCCCTGGTGGCCACGCTCGCGACGGTGCCGGTGGCCGCCGCAGCGTGGTGGCTGCAGCACGTCACGAGCATCGGCCGGCTCGGTGGCCTCGTACTTCTTGCCCTGAGTGGTGTGGTGGCACTTGGGGTCTATGTCCTGGCACTTCGTGTCGCGATGCCGCGACGGATCGGGGGTGGGTCATGACCCAAACGCTTCCGCCCGGCTCCAGCCCCACTCCCGCCTCCAGTCCAGATCCCGGCTCCAGCCCCACTCCCGGCTACCGGAAAAACTGGCCGCCCCCGGCGATCAGCGGCTGGCTTGGGTGGGGAGCCGCTGGCTGTGCCGTGGTCGGCGGGGTTCTCGCGGTGGCGGTCGGACCGCTGATTGCTTTTGCCGCCATCGGTGTACTGGCCCTGATCGGGTTGTTCGCCGCGGCGGCGTACCGGCCGATATTCGCCACCTACGCCTACCTGGGCACCTTGCCCATCATCGCCGGCATCGATCGCGGCAATCTGATCCCACTGGTGCGCCCCAATGAGGCGCTGCTGGCGGTGCTGATCGCTGGAGCATTGGCCGGCGGTTACTTCCGATGGTGCCGGGGCGACCGGGTTCCGCTACAACTGCACAAGCTCGACATCCCTATCGGTGTCTTCCTGTTGATGTCGACGGCGTGGCCGCTGCTGTCATTGTTATTGCGCGGTCAGACACCGGTGACCTCCGACCTGGCGGCCGTGCTGCCAGTCTGCAAGCTCGTCGCCATCTACCTGCTGGTGCGCCTGTCCGTCAGCACCGAGGCCCAGCTGGTGCGGTGCTTCCGGTTGATCATCTGGCCGGGGGCCGTGGTCGCGGTGATCGCCATCCTGCAGACACTCAATTTTGGCCCAGTGGTCGCGATGCTGCAGGCCGTCTGGACACCCGACTCCCACGCGGCTGCGCTCGCCGAGCGAGGCACTACGACCCTCGGCTCGCCGTTGGCCACCGGTGACTACATCATCATCTGCCTGACATTGGTGATCTGCTGCGCGGTTCGGGGACTGTTGCATTACCGGGAGCGGCTGGTACTGGGAGCCGTGCTGGGGGCGGGGGTGCTGGCCGCGGGCCAGTTCTCCACCTGGATTTCCGCGGTCGTGGTGGCCGGAATCATTCTGTGGCGCTTCAGCACGGTGCGCCGCGGTTCGGTGCGGTTCCTGTGGCTGGTCCCGCTTGCGCTCGCGTTCGGTGCGCCGGCGTTGATCGGCCGGTTGCAGGGATTCAGTGAGTACGGGGTGCCACGCAGCTGGATCGGTCGCTGGAACAACCTGTCCGACCATTACCTGCCGAGGTTCGACTTTGTCAACGTCCTGATCGGGGTGTCGCCCAACTCGGTGCTGCCGGCACCTGAGAGGTGGCGCGAGGTCATCTACCTGGAGGGTGGCTACCTGCAGTTGCTCTGGATCGGCGGTATCCCGCTGCTGGCTGCTTTTGTCTGGCTGGCAGTCGCGGTGCTGCGCCGGAGCCAGGAGCTCATGGAGCAGCGGGGCAGCCAATTAGACCCGGTGGGTGCCGCCGCTTCAGCATTGTGGGTCTGCTGGTGGTTCTTGATCATCGTCACCGTCATCGATCCGCACCTGACACTGCGAGGCACTGGGGACGTGCTTTTCATGCTGATGGCAATCACCACGGGGAGGCTCAGTGTCCAGCGGCATTGAACAAGTGCGCTTACCCGCTCGTTGGGAGCCGGTCGCCCGGCGCGCCGTCGATCTCGTGGTGGTCTTGCTAGCGCTGCTGGTGCTCATGATCCCCATGCTGCTCGTCGCGATGGCTATCCGGCTGGGCACGCCGGGCCCGGCGCTGTATCGCCAGCAGCGGATAGGTCGGGGAGGCCAGCCGTTCACGATGTACAAGTTCCGCACCATGCGGGTAGGCGGCTCCGACGCCCAGCACCGGGAACTGATCGCTCGTGAGCTGCGCGGGGAGAACACCTCGGTCGGCGGCAGCTGGAAAATCGACAGTGACCCGCGGGTGACCCGGCTCGGCTCGATCCTGCGGCGTACGAGCGCCGATGAGCTTCCCCAGCTAATCAACGTCCTACGGGGGCAGATGGCGCTGGTCGGGCCGCGTCCGTGCCTGGATTGGGAAGCGAAGATGTTCCCGCCCAAATACGCCGGGCGCTTCGACGTACCACCCGGTCTCACCGGGCTCTGGCAGGTCAGTGGGCGCAGCACGATGGGCACCTTGGAAATGTTGGAACTCGATCTCACCTATGTGCGTAGTTGGAGTTTTTGGACCGATCTTGCGATTCTCCTGCGAACCGTGCCGACGTTGCTGAGGGGGCACGGCGCGCGCTGAGCAAGAATCGTCTGTTGGCAGCTTGGGGGAAGCTTTGACAGCCATCACTGTGTCGATTTTCGCAATCCCACGACTACCACGGCGGGCCCGGGCGGCCTTGCTCACCGTCCACGTGGCGGTCTCCGTGGGGTGGCTTGGACTCGACGGCGCGCTGGTAGCGCTGGAGGTGACTGGCCTGACCAGTGGAGATCCTGCGGTGCGGGGTGGCATTGCCGCTGCGATGGGCGCGCTGGCCTCCTGGGTGCTGATCCCGGTTGTGTTCACCTCACTCGTCACTGGCCTGGTGCTCGCGCTGTCCACGCCGTGGGGCCTGGTGCGGCACTGGTGGGTGCTCGCCAAGTGCGGGATCGCCGTCACGTTGACCGCAACCGGACTTGCATTGATGTTGCCCCGGCTGGATCAGGTGGTCGCCGGAGACGGAGAGCCGGTCCAGCTGCAGACGCTGCTCGCAAGGTCGCTGGCGCTGATTCTCCTGCTCGCGGCGACCGGTCTGTCGGTGATCAAGCCATGGGGCAAGACACCGCACGGCCGGCAGGCTACCGGTAAACGGGTTCAGCAGAAGTAGCGATACAGCAGCGCGCCGGCCTTGGTGGTCACCTCGTCCGGTACCGAGTCGTCGGTGAACAGCCGGGTGAGCTCGGCAAGCATCGGGCCGGCGTCGGAACCGGTGCGGGCCTGTTCCCCGCCGGCGCGCAGCGTCACGATGCTGCGTTGCTCGGTCGCCCACTTGCGCTTGTACGCGATCAACCCGGGCTGATCGAGATCGCTGAGTCCCCAGTCGAGCAACCGGGCGCCGCGCTCGATTCCCCACCGGATTCCGGCCCAGAAGATCGCGTCGTTCGGGCGCAGTGCCAGGTGCTCGTGACGGGACGCGCCGAACTTGTAATAGAGCACGCCGCTCCAGGTCAGGAAGACCGCGCCGGCGATCAGCTCATCACCGGCGTGCGCGAGCATCGTCACGATC
>DASQVB010000089.1:0-2549 GCA_035640975.1 Pseudonocardiaceae bacterium | reverse complement strand
GCATGACGTCGAGCCATGCCGACCAAGAACGGGTTTACCCTTGCCATGGCTCTTGCTTGGTCCGGAGGTGATCAATACCGGCGACGGCGACAAGGTAGATGAAGAATCGGTCGCCTGGATACGGCCTTCGTATTAAATGGTGCATCGAGGAGGTGCAGCCACGGTAGCTGCACCGTGTGGTCATTGGTGATGTGGACCATGTAAGCGGCCCCTGATTGCGATATACACGCTACGCATAAATCGACGAGGCGGCAATATGTAGTACGATGACGAGGCTCACGTTTGAGATTTTTCGGCAGGAGCACAAGCGGAGCGCTGCCGTGTGATACCTTCTGGTTGCCGAGCGACACTTCCAGGTGAAGTTCTCGAGAACTCAACCTTACGTAGAAGTAACGTGGTCGGGCGAGTGACCTTGTAACTCCAGTAGGCCGCACGCGGGGGTCTCGAATGACCTGGTACAGGTCTGCCGGTTCAAGCTGCGTCGAAACAATGGCCCATTGACCCTCTGATGCAGTCCATCTGGTGCCGCCCGCCTCCATGCCAAGGCATTCAGCCAGTTGCACTACGGGTCAGGCCACGAGGCCACGTCCCCGCCGGCGGTGTAAGTCCGGGGCCCTCTCGGCGTGCCTGAGACCGTAGAAGAGGCCACCGCGTGAGTCTCTGCAGACCCTCGACGGTCAGCCGCGAGGTCAGGAATAACGGCGGGCGCGGAGGTTATCGGGCGGCGTGGTCGCGAGCACAGCGTTCAAAGCCGACGAAGCTCTCGCGGCTACCAGGGTTGGCCGCGATGGTGGAGGAGAAGCTGGAACAGCGGTGGCCGCTACAGCAGATCTTGGGATGGCTGGAAGCCTGGCCGTGGTCGCCCGCGACGCCGGAAAGGAGAGTGTCTACTCCTTTCCACTTTCAACATATAGCGCAGTGGGGGACTTGCGGCAAGACCCGGATCGTGCCGCAGAATCGCTGGCCGAGGCCAGAACCTGCGGAAATGGGAGTAGCGAATGCGTGTGTTGTTGTCGACGTATGATTCGCGCGGGGGCGTCGAACCGCTGGTAGGACTCGCGGTGCGGTTGCGGGCACTCGGCGCGGAGGTGCGGGTGTGCACGCCGCCGGACTGCGCGGAGCGGCTGGCCGAGGTCGGCGTGCCGCTGGTGCCGGTCGGCCGGCCGGTGCGCCCGCTGGTGCACGGGGTGACGCCGCCGTCGGTGGCGGACGTGCCCCGGCGCGCGGCCGAATTGATCGCCGCGCAGTTCGACAAGCTCGCCGCGGCAGCCGAGGGATGTGATGCGCTGTGGCGACCGGCTTGATGCCGGCCGCGGCCGGTGCGCGGTCGGTGGCCGAGAAACTGGGCATCCGCTCCGTATTCGTGAGCTACTGTCCGATCTTCCTGCCGTCGCCGCACCACCCGCCGCACCCGCTGCCGGGCCGCCCATTCCCACCGGACGTGACCGACAAACGGGTGCTGAATGACCTGGACGTCCAGAGCTATAACGCGCTGTTCGGCGAGGCGCTCAACACCCACCGGGCGTTGGTCGGCCTGCCACCGGTGGACAACGTCCGCGACCACATCCTCACTGACCACCCGTGGCTGGCGGCGGACCCGACCCTGGCCCCCTGGCAGGAGCCGACGGACCTCGACGTGGTGCAGACCGGCGCGTGGATCCTGCCGGACGAACGCCCACTCCCGGACGAGTTGGAGGCGTTCCTGGACGCCGGCACACCACCGGTGTACGTGGGCTTCGGCAGCATGCGCGCCCCGAAGGACTTCGCCCGGGTGGCCATCGAGGCGATCCGCGCGCAGGGCCGCCGCGCACTGGTCGTCCGCGGCTGGGCCGACCTGGCCCTGATCGACGACCGGGATGACTGCTTCGGCGTCGGCGAGGTCAACCAGCAGGCACTGTTCGCCCGGGTGGCCGCCGTCGTGCACCACGGCGGCGCGGGCACGACGACGACGGCCGCCCGGGCCGGCGCGTCTCAGGTGGTGGTAACCCCAGATGGCGGACCAGCCATACTGGGCCGGCCGGGTGGCCGACCTGGGCATCGGCACGGCACACGCCGGTCCGACTCCGACCACCGAGTCCCTGTCAGCCGCGCTCAGGACGGCCCTGACCCCCGAGACCCGCGCACGAGCGACCGCCGTGGCCGGCACGATCCGCACCGACGGGGCGACGGTGGCCGCGACGCTGCTGCTCGACGCGGTCAGCCGAGAAAGGTCGCCAGTGTCCGCGGGAACCACGGGGGATCGTCGAGCCAGGGAAAGTGCCGCAATCGGACACGGTCCCTCGTGGTCCGGGCGACCTTGACCACACGCTGGGCCTCGTCAGGCTCCAACGGCCGCACGACACGATTACAACGCCAACGTTTCTCGAAACGGCACTGGGGACGTCGCGCCGAGGCCCCGCTTCTTCGTGTGCTGCGCGGGGGCTTGACAAGAGGTAGACGGAAAAATTGGTGTGCCCTCCATAAACCAATGGAGAACCCGCTAAACGGAAATCAGTTCAGTCGCTGTGAGGGGCATGTGTCAATTCAGGGGTACGAAGAGGAATTGCGGT
>DASQVB010000088.1:0-4166 GCA_035640975.1 Pseudonocardiaceae bacterium | reverse complement strand
ATTCGGCAGATCCCCTCCGGGACGCCTGACGGCGAAGAGCCAAGATCCCGCTGATGCTCTCCCAGCTCTGCCTACCGGTAGATGCCGCCTAGCCTGTAGGCAAAGTCAAGCGGAGGGATGTCATGGAGGTCGAGGTCGAGGAGACGCGGCTGCCTGGGATCGGGTTGCGGCACGACTTTGTCACCGCGCAGGGACGCCGGATCGGGGTGATAACACAGCGCAATGGCGTCCGCCACGTGGCTCTTTATGATGAGGAAGACTCCGACGCGTGCGAGGCCACGGTTGAACTGACCTCGGAAGAAAGCGAGGTGCTGGCGGAGCTGCTCGGCGCGCCACGAATCACCGAGCGGTTCGCCCGGCTACGCGAGCAAGTTGAGGGCCTGGTCACGGAGGGACTGCCCATCGCTGCCGGCTCTCCGTTCGTCGACGGGACACTCGGGGATACCGCCATCCGTACCCGTACTGGCGCTTCGGTGGTAGCGGTGTTACGCGGCGACGACGTGTTCGCGTCGCCAACCCCGGACTTTCGTTTTCAGCCCGGCGACCGCCTCATCGTGGTGGGTACCAAGGAAGGCGTCCACGCGGCTCACGCCCTGCTGGCCTCAGGCTGATGGGTAGTGCCGGACTGAGGCCTCGGTCTGTCGGGACCGGGTGAGTACCGCACGCTTACTGCTCGAGCTCGGCGCCGTCCTGTTCGCGCTGGGCGCGCTCGGCCGGATCGCCGGGCGGTTCGGACTATCCCCCATCCCGCTTTATTTGCTCGCAGGGCTGGCCTTCGGCACCGGAGGCCTACTGCCGCTGGAGGCGCCCGAGGGTTTCTTCGCCACTGGCGCCCAGGTGGGTGTCGTCCTCCTGCTGCTGGTGCTGGGCTTGGAGTACACGGCCGACGAGCTGATCACTAACTTGCGCCGGCAGGCGCCGGTTGGCGTGCTCGATCTGCTGCTCAACGGCCTTCCGGGTGCCGCGCTCGCGCTCATGCTCGGTTGGGGGCCGACCGCCGCGCTGGCGATGTTCGGGGTAACGGCCGTCAGTTCGTCGGGCATCGTCTCCAAGGTCCTCACCGATCTCGGCCGGCTGGGCAACCGGGAAACCCCCGCGATACTGAGCGTTCTGGTGATCGAAGATCTCGCGATGGCTGTGTACCTACCGGTCCTCACCGCGCTGGTTGCCGCCTCCACTGTGGGCTCAATCGCAAGCTCAGTACTCATCGCCCTGGGAATGCTCGCGGCGGTGCTCACCGTCGCGTTGCGCCAAGGCGACGCGGTGACCCGGTTCGTGGGTGCCCGATCCGACGAGGTACTGCTGCTGCGCGTGCTCGGTCTCGCGCTACTGGTCGCTGGTGCCGCTGAGGCGCTGCACGTGTCGTCCGCGGTCGGTGCGTTCCTGTTGGGTATCGCGCTGTCCGGTGAGGTCGCCGACCACATCCGGGGCCTGCTCGGTCCGCTGCGCGACGTCTTCGCCGCAGTGTTCTTCGTCTTCTTCGGCCTGTCCACCGATCCCGCCGCGTTACCGTCGGTGCTGGCACCGGCCGCGCTGCTCGCCGTTGTCGGCGTCGCGACGAAAGTGCTCACTGGCTGGGCCGCCGGACGACGTGCCGACGTTGGTCCGGCCGGACGGCTGCGGGCCGGCGTCACGCTGGTCGCCCGGGGGGAGTTCTCCATCATTATCGCCGGCCTCGTCACCGCCTCCGTGACACCAGCCTTCGCCCCCACCGTGGCGGCCTACGTACTGATCATGGCTGTGCTTGGCCCGCTGGCCCCGCGCCTAGCCGATCCACTCGTCCATCACCTCGCCCGGCGTGAGGCCAAACGCAGAGCGACTGATCACCGGACAGACGGCAAGTCTGCCGCCGATCCCGGTTCCGAGCCTCCGACAGGCCCTCAGACAGCGCATAGGAGTAGCACACACTCAGAGCAGGATCAGGATTAACAGAGCGGTCAGCAGAGCCGATATCAGCAACGAGCCAAGGCAACCCACCCGGTTCGAGTAAAAGGCGAACATCTGTTCACTCCCTGCCGTGGCCGTTGTCACGCCGGTGGCACTGGAGTAGCCGGAAACACCCCTTTTCATGCGGCCGGAGTCGGATTTATGCGCTGGGCTTACGCCTCTGGGTCCCGGCGACGATGCCTTCGTCGTGCAACCGCCCGATCTCAGAGGCGGACAGGCCAAGGACTCCGGCGAGAATCTCGTCGGTGTGTTGGCCGAGCTGGGGCGCTGCCGCGGGCCGTACCCGGTCGGAGGCGGAGAAATCGAGCGGCGAGCCGGGCATGAGATAAGTGCCGATGCCGGGCTGATCGACCGCCGCGAACATCGGGTTGGTTGGCGAGCAGCGCGGATCCATCGTGACCAGCTCTGCAAAGGTTTGATACGGGCCCCAGCACACCTCGTGGGAGTCGAAGATCTTTCGGACCTGGCGCAGGGTGCGGCTGCTGACCCACGGCTCGATGAGTGCGCCGATCACATGCCGCGCGGCGAACCGGTCACCCTCCTTGCTGAGATCGACCTCGAGCAGCTTCTCAACCTGGACACAGGCATCAGCGATGCCGACCGCGGCGACCAAGCTCTGCCACTGCCGCGCGGTCAGGCCGACCACCATCACCCGCTTGCCGTCCTTGGTCGCGAAGTCGCGCCCGAACGCTCCGTACAGGTAGTTGCCGTACTTCGGCCGTTCGTGCTTGTTGATCTGCACTTCGGCGATCTTCCCGAGATGCCCGACCATGGCGAACGCCACATCAGCCAGCGCGAGCCGGACGAACTGGCCGATCCCGTCGACCCGCCGCTTGCGCTCGGCAGCCAGCAGCCCGGTCGCCGCGAGCGTGCCGGTGATCGCGTCCCAGGCCGGCAGCAGGTGGTTGAACGGATCGGACAGGTTGCTGGGACCGGTGGCCCAGGGGAAACCGGTGGCGGGGTTGACCGTGTAGTCGACCGCAGACGACCCATCAGGGTTACCGACGATGTTGACCATGATCAGATCAGGGCGCCGGGACGTCAGCTTGTTGAAGTCCAACCAGCCCGCGGCCGGGAAATTCGTCAGGAACAGCCCCGCCTCATCGCCGGGCGCAGTGATCAGGTCGGTGAGCAGCTCTTTACCCCACGGGGATCGCAGGTCGACCGCGATCGAGCGTTTGCCCTTGTTCAGACCCGCCCAGAACAGGCTCTTGCCGTCGGCGGTGACCGGCCAGCGGGTAGCGTCCAGGCCACCACCGATCGGATCGAACCGGATCACATCCGCGCCGAGCTGAGCCAGCGTCATCCCACCCAGCGGTGCCGCCACGAAGGCCGAGCCCTCCACCACCCGCATTCCCGCCAGGATCCCGGTCATCCCTCACCTCGCTTACTCGCGACCTTCCGTCAACGCGCGAGCGCAACGAACCGCCAGTCCAGCACCGGCTTTTCCGCCGCGGTCTGATTCCCAGCGTCCTCCGCCGGACAGCCGTGCACCACTGCCCGCAGGTCGAGCAGCTGATAACCGTCCCGCTGCTGGACGGCCTCGACATGCAGTTCGGTGCGCAGCACATCGCCCTCGAATACCGGGCCGGTGTGATCGCAGCTGCGCCAGGCCACAATCGTGACCAGATCGGGCAATGCTCGGGTGGCGTGCGCCCCGGCGATCGAGATGGTGTGCCCGCCGTAAACCAGGCGCCGCCCGTACGCCGACGCGCCGGGATCGGTGTGCGTGGCGGCGAGGTTGAGGGTGGCTCTGGCCAGCTCAGGGGCACCGGTCACGGTGTCGCGTACCTCGATGTCGTACACCGTGCCGGGTTCGGTGACGGTGGGGCGAAACGCATCAAGCTGCCACCCCCACGGCAGGTCGTCGACGGGGTCGGCGGCAGCAGAAAATCGGTCGAAGCTGTCCGCGTGCCCGGTGTTGAAGTCGGGGTCGCGCAGCGGAAGCATTGGGCAACGCCAAAAGTCGAGCACGGGGTCCTCGCGCTGGTTGTGAACCTGTACCCGCAGCACGGCCAGCCCGGTCGCCGGACGCGCCGGTTTCGGGCGGTTCTGTCGCAGCGCAACGACCTCGGTGCGGGTACGAAGCGTGTCGCCCAGATGCACCGGGCGCAGCAGGCGCAGGCCACGGTAGAACAGGTTGCCGCGGACCCGTTGCGACGGCGACGTGGTCTGCCCAATCGCGACGTGGCAGACCAGCGTGGGATGAGCCAACGGCT
>DASQVB010000087.1:0-4073 GCA_035640975.1 Pseudonocardiaceae bacterium | reverse complement strand
CTGCCCGTCCTCCGTGCTCACGGTGAAGATGGCCATCGAGAAGGGAATCGAGGACGTCGCTCCGGAGGTCACCAAGGTTGAGGTGGAAGGGATGGTGCCCGAGCCGGCTTCGCCGCTCACCGCGGGAGCGGTGCCAGAGGGGACCACGCTGCTACCGCTGCAGCAGGTGAGCCGGCAACCGGAGCAACCGGCTACGACCTGGGTACAGGTCGAGGGGATCGAAAACCTCGGTCAGGGTCAGGTGGTTCCGATGCTGATCGGCGACACCGCGGCGGTGGTATGCAACGTGGCAGGCAGCCTGTATGCCTACGCCGACCGCTGCCCGGTGTGCGGCTCCGCGTTGAGCGGTGCGGAGCTGGAGGGGGCCTTGCTGGCCTGCCCCGGCTGCGCGCAGCGTTACAACGTGGTCCGAGCTGGTCGTGGCTGGAGCGGAAACGACCAGTCGGCCCCAGCAACGCGCAGCAGAGTGCACCTCGATCCGCTGCCGTTGTTGGCCGAGAATGGCGGGGTCCGGATCGCGGTTCCCGCTCAGGCGGTGTCATGACGGGGGGGCTGCGGCGCTTCGTGCCGGGCGCCGCTCCCCCACCGCCCCCGACCGAGCAGGTCGAAGAGGTCGAGCGTTGCGAGATGTGCGCCCAGCCGATCGGTGAGCGGCATGGGCACGTGGTCGACATCGAGGGCCGCGGTTTGATGTGTACCTGTCGCCCCTGCGCCCTGCTGTTCACCGTTGAGGGCGCCGGGAGCGGGCGGTATCGGACGGTTCCGGAACGTTACCGGTACGCCCCTGACGTGCCGCTCGCTGGTGCGACGTGGGATTCGATCGGGATTCCGGTGGCGATGGCGTTCTTCTTCACCAACAGCGCGGAAGGACGCACCGTCGCCTTCTACCCAAGCCCGGCAGGGGCGACCGAATCGCTGCTGTCCTTGGAAGCCTGGACGGACCTGCTCGCCGCGATACCGGCATTGGCCGACCTACAACCCGATGTTGAGGCGTTATTGGTGCACAAGTCAGACAGTGGATTTGAGTGCTTCGCGGTCCCGATCGATGCCTGCTATCAGCTGGTCGGTCTGGTCCGCATGCACTGGCAGGGCTTCGACGGCGGGGAGGAAGCCTGGGCGGCGATCCACCAGTTCTTCGCCGATCTGCGGGAGCGCAGCGAGCGGGTGGCGGCCACCAATGGCTGAACTGTCCTTTACGTGCCTTGATGTGCAGTATGAGCGCTACGCCATGGCGCCGACGCTACTGTTCCGGCTGCGGATCGACGCGCCCGGACAGCGAGTTCGAGCCATCGCGCTGCGTTGCCAGATCAGGATTGAACCTGCGCGCCGTGGGTACGGCGAGCAGGAGGGCCAGCGGCTGAACGAGCTGTTCGGCGAACGCGGACGCTGGGGCGACACGCTCAAACCATTCCAGTTCGCCAACACCTCGACCGTCGTCGCCAGCTTCACCGACAGCATCGAGGTTAATGTCGTCGTGCCGTGCAGCTACGACATGGAGGTCACCGCAGGTAAATACTTCCACGCACTGGAGGATGGGGAGATCCCGTTTATTCTCCTGTTCAGTGGGACCATATTCGGTGACGGCGAGAAGGGGATGTGGGTTGAGCAGATCCCGTGGCACGCCGAAACCCAATACCGGATGCCGGTAGCGGTGTGGCGTGAGATGATGAATATTCATTTCCCCGGTAGTGGGTGGCTGCGGCTGCGCCGTGACACGATTGATGCGCTCACGGAGTTTCGGACCGCCCATGCCTTGCCCACGTGGGACGACGCCGTGATGACCGTACTGGACGCGGCCCGCGAACGCGCAGCGGAGGGGGGATCATGACGGCCCCGATGGATATCGCCCGGGAGATCGCCGACGCCGTCCTTTACGAGGGTTACCTGCTGTATCCCTACCGGGCGTCATCACGCAAGAACCAGATCCGCTGGCAGTGGGGAGTGCTCATGCCCCCCGCCTATGCCGCCGCCGGGCACGGTGAGCACGCCACGTCGCACAGCGAGTGCCTGCTGGAGCCCGGCACTGATCCGGTACTGCATCTCCGGCTGCGGTTCCTGCAGTTGCAGCATCGCAGCGGCGGGGATGGACCGGTGCCCGAGTTCGACGAAGCGGTGGAGCACGAGATCGACTCGGTGCTGCCGTTTTCCGAGCTCCTGGACACCGAGCAGGTGGTTCTTCCGGTGACCGTTACCGGTGGCACCGAGACCACAGACGGCGTTACCCGGCAGCGCTGGCCGCTGGACGGCGAGGTTCGGCTGTCCGCGCGGCGGCTGGAGGGTCCGTATGGTGTGCTGCAGCTCACCATCGAAGTGGTCAACACCGCGCAGTGGGTTGATCCGGAGGCCGGTCGACACCTGGCGCTGCGGCATTCGTTGATCGCAGCACACACGGTGCTCGCGGTCACCGACGGCGAATTCATCTCCTTGATCGATCCACCGCACTGGGCCAAACCCGCCGTCGAGATCTGCCGCAACGAACGCACTTGGCCGGTGATGATTGGCGAAGCCGGGCGCCGCGACGTGATCCTGGTCTCGCCGATCATCCTCTACGACTACCCGACGATTGCGCCGGAGAGTCCAGGCGATCTCTTTGATGGCACCGAGATCGACGAGATTCTTACCCTACGCACGATGACGCTCACCGATGAGGAGAAGGCCGAGGCACGGGCCACTGACGACCGGGTCCGCAAGCTGATGGATCGGGTCGACTCGATGCCTCCGGAGATGCTGGACAAGCTGCACGGCGCTATCCGCTATCTCGGCGAGACCCCGGGCACCCGAAAGGAGTCGGACTCGATTGAGACGATTACCACTCCGGGCGCGCCGTGGTGGGATCCGGGCGCAGACGCCTCAGTGGACCCAGACACCGATAGCGTGGTCATCGCCGGAGTAGAGGTAGCCAAGGGCAGCCGGGTGGTGCTCAATCCGGGGTTTCGCCGGACCGACGCGCAGGACATGTTCCTTGCTGGGCGCACCGCCACCGTCGCCGCGGTGTTGCTCGACGTCGACGGCAACACTCATGTCGCAGTCACCATCGACGATGATCCGGGCGCTGAGATTTCGGCCTTGCACGGCCGTTTCCGTTACTTCGCCCCTGAGGAGCTCGCGCCGATGGCAGTCGAGCAAGGAATCCAGTCAGGACCACAGTCATGACCACGATGGTGGCCGGCATCGGCAACATCTTCCTCGGGGACGACGCATTCGGCGTCGAGCTGGCGCGTCGACTCATCGCCGAGAAGCTGCCCGAGGGCGTGTGGGTCACTGATTACGGGATTCGTGGGATGCATCTGGCCTACGACCTCATGGACATGGCCCCAGACACCACGATCCTGCTCGACGCCGTCTCCCGCGGCGGGGAGCCAGGAACCCTCTATGTGCTCGAGATCGGGCACGGTGACGTGCCAGACATCGAGCCGTCAGCTGTCGATGCACACGGGATGACTCCCGACGCGGTACTCGCGCTGCTGGAAAACCTCGGCGGCAGAGCGGGGCTGACTCTACTGGTCGGCTGTGAGCCGGTCAGCACCGAGGAAGGTATCGGGCTGTCCACGACCGTCACCGCAGCCGTCGACAGGGCGGTGGGAGTGGTTCTGGATCTGCTCACTGACAAGGAAGGAAGTGCAAGAGATGTTCAGTCTGCTGCGTCGACTGGTATTCTGGGGATCAGTGATCGGCCTGGCTAGTGTAGCGGTACAGGTGTCCAAAGATGTGGCTCGCTATAAGCAAATCAGCGATATGTGATTTAATCCCACCACGGAGGTAAGAGCCCATGTGCCTCGGCATCCCGGGCGAAGTGATCGAGATCCTGCCTGACCAGCCCGATCTGGCCCAGGTCTCCGTCAGCGGGGTCAAGCGCGCGATCAACATCGGCCTGCTGACTGATGACCCGCCTGTTCCCGGCGACTGGATTCTGATTCACGTCGGTTTCGCGCTGTCTAAGATCGACGAGCAGGAGGCCAAGGCAGCGATGGACTTCTTGATAGGCATCGGCGAGGCCTATGAGGAAGAGATCGCCGCCCTACTCGAATCGCGGATTGACGAAAGGCAGTGAGCGGTATGCGGTTCGTCGATGA
>DASQVB010000086.1:0-6716 GCA_035640975.1 Pseudonocardiaceae bacterium | reverse complement strand
TCCTCAGCTCAGCTACGTTGGCTCAGCTGTTGCCGCCGTTAGCGCTGCCGCCATTGCCACCGAGGCCATCACCGGCGCTGTTGGACTGCGTGCCCAACGCGTTGATGTTCAAGACGTTGAGGCCGATGCCGCCCTGGCCGTTGCCACCGTCGCCACCAACACCACCGTCGCCGCCGGCCATGAACAGGGACAGGACAGTACGCGCGGGGAGCAGCTCCACGTGCTGGCCGTCGATGTCAGCAAAGCTCAGTCCGTCAGACATTCAAGTCCTCCTCACAGTGGCCCCAAAGGGCCCGAAACGGGACACCTCATCGACCGCAATCGCCGATTCGGCTTATTTCAACCATGGCCAGGAGAACGTGCCGTGACAACATACATTCAGCACCTAAAATTCAGTACGCCACTACCTAGTCTCACGATGGCCTGCCGGTAAGCACGGGAGCTGGCACCGTTACTGATATTAAGAATCTAATACCTATCACCGGAACTCAACGCCTGCTCAGTCCTTGGGGGAGTATGCATCCAGATAGAGGCTGACTCACATCGAGCGGGTAACCTTCGAACAATAAAGGAGGGGTGGCCGCGTTACGGCCACCCCTCCTTTGCCGACGACTCCGCGCCCGATCATCTGATCGCGCGGCAGTACTGCACGACTCAACTGCAGTCGGCTGCCCCAGCACCGCCCTCAGCGCCACCGTCGGCCACGCCGGTGCCGTCCCCTAGCCAACGACACACATGCGGTCACCAGCATTAACTCACTCGCAGCTGGTCTCAGTCGTTGCCGCCGTCAGCGCTGCCACCCGCGCCGCCAACGCCGTCACCGGCGCTGTTGGACTGCGTGCCCAACGCATTGATGTTCAGCAGGTTAACGCCGATGCCACCCTGGCCGTTGCCACCGTCGCCACCCGCACCACCATCGCCGCCGCCGCCGGCCATGAACAGGGACAGGACAGTACGCGCGGGGAGCAGCTCCACGTGCTGGCCGTCGATGTCAGCAAAGCTCAGTCCGTCAGACATTCAAGTCCTCCTCACAGTGGCCCTAAAGGGCCCGAAACGGGACACCTCATCGACTGCAACCGCCGATTCGGCAATTCCCACCATGGCCAGGAGAACGTCCCCCTGACAACATGCATTCGGCACCTAAACTTTGATATCCAATACCTAGCAGTAACGCAGATCCCGGCTACTTAGCCGACACGGACAGTACATAGATCAGCGCCGAGTGGCACTGGCCCAGGCAGAAAAACCGGGGGCCGGGCCCAGTAGAATTTCGACTTAGCCACCGAGCATCAGCCGCCGGTCGCGGAGGCGAATACGGGCTCATGCGATAGGAATGGAGCCCACCCACACAGGGCGCTCACATTAAGGAGGGGTGGCCACAGTGCGGCCACCCCTCTTGCCGACGGCACCACACCCGACCATTTCTGATCGCGCGGCGGTACTGCTCGACTAACTGCAGTCGGCTGCCCCAGCACCGCCCTCAGCGCTGCCACCGGCCATGCCGGTGCCATTCCCTAGCCAACGGCACCGCAGGCCATCACCGGCGTTGAGGCACCGGCTCACTCAGTACTGCCGGCTCAGCCGTTGCCGCCGTCAGCGCTGCCGCCAGCGCCACCGAAGCCGCCACCGGCGACATTGCTCTGGCTACCCAGCAAGTTGATGTTCAGGACGTTGAGGCCGATGCCGCCCTGGCCGTTGCCACCGTCGCCGCCGACACCACCGTCGCCACCGCCACCACCGACGCTGAACAGGGACAGGACAGTACGCGCGGGGAGCAGCTCCACGTGCTGGCCGTCGATGTCAGCAAAGCTCAGTCCATCAGACATTGAAACCTCCTCACAGTGGCCCAGGTGGGCCAGAATGGAACACCTTATCGGCGACACCGCCGATCCGGCTTATCCAAACCATGGCGAGGAGAAGGTCGCGTGACAACATGCACTCGCCACCTAAACTTTTGCGTGCCCCACCTAGCCGTGCCGATGACTTTTCTGCTACTTAGTCAGCATCAGACGGTTACGGAGCCCCAGAAGCCGGTACTGATTGAATACTTGGGCGGGACATGATGAGGGTCGGACGGAACCGGCATCGTCGCTGGTGGGTAGCTTATCTCTTGGGATGCGTAGGTTGCCAGCTCTCCCGCCGCCAGCACCGGATAAAAGCCAGTGCCCACCGGAGCCGGCGCCGAGCAGCACAGGCCATTGACCAAGCCGCTGGCCGCTACTCAGGCGCACCGGTGGCGCTACTTATTCTCGTTCAATCTGACTTATAGTGATGCGAAATATAACACGGAGATGGCCGTCCGATGACCTTCGCCGCGGGTCGTGCTACGCGGCCACTTCAGGTAGCAGTCACGGCGTCCGCACGACGAGGGCTGATCACCAAAGGGTTGTGACCCGCTACTGACAACTTCATGTTCAGGGGGGTGGCCGCTTGCGGCCACCCCCCTTGCCGACGGCACCACACCCGATCATCTGATCGCGCAGCGGCGCTGCTCGACTCAATTGCAGTCGGCTGCCCCAGCACCACTCTCAGCGATGCCACCGGCCATGCTGATGCCGTTCCCTAGCCAACGGCACCAGCGATCACGGCCAAAAAATCACCGGTTCAACTCAGTGCGGTCGACTCAGCCGTCGCCGCCGTCGCCACCGAAGCCGCTACCAGCAATGTTGTCCTGGTCGCCCAGCACGTTGATGTTCAAGAGGTTAACGCCGATACCACCCTGGCCATCGCCACCGTCGCCGCCGTGGCCGCCCTTGCAGCAGCCGGCACTGAACAGCGACAGGACAGTACGTGCGGGGAGCAGCTCCACGTGCTGGCCGTCGATCTCTGCAAAACTCAGTCCGTCAGACATCCAGATCCTCCTCACGAGGCCCCCAGTGGGCCGGGAACGGAACACCGCATCGACGGCAGCGCCGATTCGGCTTATCACACCATGGCGAGAAAGAGACCGTATGACAATACAGATTTGCCACCTAAACTTTTGTGGCTGCTACCTAGGAGCAATGCAGATTCTCGACTACCTAGCCAACGGCGAGCAGCTACGTAGACTGTTTGCTGCTGGTACCTGCCGCTAGACACTCGTTGGACTCGTCAGCGCGGCATCCCCAGCGCACCACCGCAGGTCAAGCCTCTATAGGCAGGCGTGCCGTGAGCGGCTCACCGCTTCCCACTACGGCGCGCACCTGATCCACCTGCAACCTCAGGCCGCCGCCGCCAGGCAGCGCTCGCCTAGGAACCGAGCAACTACTTAGACGTACCACGGGAACTACCTAGTTTTCATGTTGATATGACTACCCAGCGATGTCCACTGATAACAGCGTGTTGACCGTATCCGGCACCGCGCCCGCGAAGGGTAACCAGACAGCGTCGAAGCGCTACATTCTGGGTCGGATCGGGGGGTCAGTTTGAGCTCAGGAACGCCGGTGAGCCCACAAGATAGGCAGCCGTAGGGGTTTACCAATGACAAGGGAGGAGTGACCGCGTACGGGGCCACCCCTCCCATAAACGGTGCGGAGTGATCACGTGATCGCCCCGCACCAGCTTGGCTCAGTTGTTGGCACTGCCACCGTCGGCGCTGCCACCTGTCACCCAGTTGTACTGGTTGCCATAGACCACGTTGTGGGCGACCTTCGCGTCGCCGCCGTAACCACCCTCGCCGCCCTTGCCGCCATCGCCGCCGTAACCGCCGTCGCCGCCCATGTCACCGCCAGCGCTGAACAGTGACAGGACGGTACGGGCCGGCAGCAGCTCGACGTGCTGCCCCTCGATCTGCGCCAAGCTCAGTGCTTCAGACATCAAGTCTCCTCAAAGTAGCCCCCAGTGGGCCGGTCACAGAAACACCTCATCGGTATTATTATTGATTCGGCGTACCCCACACCCTGACGAGAAGAAGCTTGCATGGCAACATGCATTCGTTACCTAAACATGCATGCCGTCACCTACTTTCACATTCGATTTACGAATGCTTAGCCGGTAGCGTAGTCCGCCTAAGCATCGGCGAATGTACACTGAGTTTGCGTTCTCGATGCAGGGCGTTAACCTTTGATTGGCAGAGGTTGGAGCGAGGTAATGGTATTGGTCTCAAGTGTGGCTATCCGTCAAGAGGCCAGTCGGCGATCGGCTCGTGCAACGCAGAACCATTCGATCCCGCGCCAAGGCGGCTGCGCATCAGGTACAACCGGGTGGCCAGCCACGGCTGCCCCTGCCAGCACGTGAGCCGCTCGACCAGCGGCCGCAGGTCGGTTGCTGCACCTGCCCTGGCCAACGTGAGATGCGGGCGGTACGGGCGTTGCTCTACCGGTAGGCGGCAACGCCGGGCCGCAGCCTGCACCGAACCGGCTAGCCTGCGCAGCACATCACGATCCCCGTGCACCCGGGTCCACAGCACCTGGTGCCCAAACCGGCCGCCGTCGCCGAGCGACAGCGACAGTGGTGGGTACCGAGCAGCCGCCCGGTTAAGCCGGCGGGCCAGCTCGGCGACAACGTCGTCGCCCACGTCACCGAGAAAGGCCAGCGTCACGTGCCAATGCTCTGGACGGGTCCACCGCAGGCCCGGTGCCAGCTCGTGCAGCGCGGCGGTGCTGGCTCTCAGCTCGTCGACAACCTCAGTAGGTGGCGTCAGGGCCACAAAAAGCCGCACGGCCGGTACCTGTCAGACCGGCACCGGCTGGGCAACGTGCCGGTGGGCGATGCACTCGGCCGGCCAGGACCAGCGGGTGGCCCGGTGGAATCGGCAGCTGAAGGTCGACCCCAACGTCGCGTTCTAGCCACGTGCATCGAGATACCAGTACCCGACCTGCGCCTGCGCCGAATTTTTACTGCGGCAGCCTCGGTGCGCCGAAGATGACGAAGCGTTTCGATGGTGTAAGCCACTTGGCTCTCAATCATGTAGATCAGCAACGTATGCGCGAGCCCGGTGCTGGCCCCTCCCCCGACATCCCCACCGCGGCCTGCACCCAATCTAAGCCGTGTCCCGCGGATCACGACGGGATCGGTGGCCGAGACTTGAGTGCTCTTGGCGTCCCGAACTCAACAGCAGGGCTGTTCGATCGACCCAGGGCAGCCCTGCTGTTGAGTTCGGGAACCCGAGAGCTATGGACAAGCTTGAAGATCCGCGGGACACGCCGCTGCGACAACATCCACGGACCCTTGGCGTTGCGCTTACCCACTGGTGGAGCGGTCATCGGCGGGGCCATGCGGTCGGCGGCACCGACGAACGGAACGCTGCCGACCAGTCAGCGCGGGAGTACCGCCGTCGGACGCCGCAACGGCCCTGCTTCCACCACCGAATGCCGACCTCCTGGTAGGTCTTACTCACGCCGCGCGGCCCAGCTGCGCGACGAACATCCTCCAGATGATGGGAGAACGTGCCCCGTGGCACAGGAATCGCTGGTGCAGACCTACAAAACCCCGCTGAGGCCTCAGGTCTGTGCCACCGACGCCGTCGAGGTGCTCTCCGCACCGGACCATCTAGCTCGCGCCGCCGTCGACGCACTGGGCTGGGACGGCGTGGTGCTGCCCCCGGCCGTGTTACTCGGCCGCCGGGTGGTGGTCGTTGCCGACCTCATCGACGAGGTGCATGAGCGGCGGGTCAGTTCGGGCTGGGGCCCGGTGACCGACCGGATGACGGTGTCCACGTGGAATTGGTCCGAGATGCAGCAGCTCGCGCCGTCTCCCGCGGTGATCTTGCGCGGTGTCATCGCACCTGCGCGGCACTGGCGCACCGGACTTACCGGCGCCGCGCCGTTCGCCGGCCTGTGTTCGACTGCTTTGCTGCTACCCGCACACATCGCGCGAAACGTCGAGTGCCTGGCGCACGCCGAGTACTACGGACCGACCGTGCTGGCCGCCGCAGGGCCCCACGACGTCGACTCTGAGGCGGTCGATGTGGTGCACGCGGGTTATCCCGGCCCGATAGCGACCAGACGTCCGGCTGCGACCAGCCGATGGGTACACGAGCTCGTCTACGACCGGCTGCTGGCGCTGCGCTAGCTACGCCCTCAGTGCGGAAGTCCGCGTCGATGAACGACGAAGAAGCACATCGACGCGACCGCTGCCCGACTCGACCAGTCGGCCAGCGCATCCGGTCGTCGTCCACGCCACAACCGTAGAAACCGACCGGGGGCTGGCTGGCCTGGAGCCACAGTGATGCCGGCCGCCCAGTTGACGCCCTGCTGGCCGCGCTCGACGTGGCCAGCGATGCGCCCATGCGTGATGGACTGCATCGTCATCGCTGCTGACATGGCAATCGGGCCGGCTCATCGTCGTCGATGCGGTCGATGAGACCGCGGCCACTTTCTACCGACACCACGACCTCGGTCGCTGGCCAGCAAGCTTACGAGACCCCTGCACCCCGCCGATAGATCGACAAATGATGCGGACCCGTAGTTCCCCTGCTCATCGGCGACCGTATGGACGACCACCCGATCGAGTGTCCACTCGACGCAACGGCGCGGCCGCTGATCGAAGTCGAAAATCCGGGGTGGTGGCCTTCACAGAGGATGCGGATCGAACCGCCCGGCACGACGGGCGGTGCATTGAGTCATTGAACAGAACAAATGAATTGCGGGGTGGGACCGTTCCTCTCGAACGGCCCCACCCCATTGCGGGTGCCAGCGCTACACGTATCCGGCGCCGGACGGGGGATCTCCCGGGCCTGCGGTGACTAGGAATTCGAACCAGGCGATTCGAGCTAGCACCGGGCGATGGGATCCGGC
>DASQVB010000085.1:0-16031 GCA_035640975.1 Pseudonocardiaceae bacterium | reverse complement strand
AGCCCCGAGCTGGCCGTGGTGACCCACGCTGGGGGTAAGCAGCTCGAAGAGCCGGTGGTGGTCCGGCCGACCAGCGAGACGATCATCAACTCGTTCTTCTCCCGGTGGGTGCAGTCCTACCGCGACCTGCCGATGAAGTTGAACAACTGGTCCAACGTGGTGCGGTGGGAGATGCGCCCTCGGGTGTTCTTACGCACCACGGAGTTCCTGTGGCAGGAGGGGCATACCTGCCACGCCACCGAAGCTGAGGCACGGGCGCACGCTCGGGAGGTGCTCGACGACGTGTACGGCGCCTTCATGGCCGACGTGCTGGCGATGCCGGTCGTGAAGGGACTCAAGACTGCGCGGGAGCGGTTCGCAGGTGCGACCAACACGCTGACCTGCGAGGCGATGATGAGCGACGGCAAGGCGCTGCAGATGGGCACCAGCCATGAACTCGGTCAGAACTTCGCTAGGGCCTTCGATGTGCGGTACCTGGCCGCGTCCGGTCAACGGGAGTACGTCTGGCAGACCTCCTGGGGAGTGTCCACCCGGATGGTGGGCGGGCTGATCATGTGTCACGGCGACGACGCCGGGCTGCGAATACCACCCCGGCTCGCGCCGGTGCAGGCGATCGTGCTGGTCGTCAAGGACGACCCGGAGGTCCGGGTCCGGGCACACCAGATCGTCGACGAACTCCGGAACGCCGGGATCCGCGCCGAGCTCGACGAGCAGACCGACGTCAGCTTCGGGCGCCGGGCGATCGACGCCGAGCTCAAAGGAATCCCCATCCGAATCGAACTCGGCCCCCGCGACGTCTCCGCGGGCAAGGCCGTGCTGGTCAGGCGTATCCCGGGGACCAAGGAGCCGGTGGCACTCAGTGCCTTGGTGCCCGAGATCAAGGCTGCCCTCGACGCCGACCAGCAGGCTCTTTACGACCAGGCACTGGCCCGCCGGGAGGCGGCGTCACCACACGTGAAGTCCATTGAGCAGGCATTGGAAGCAGCTGCCCACGGTTGGGCTCGTCTCGCCTGGTCGGCACTCGGCGAACAGGGCGAAGCACAACTCACCGAGCACGCGGTGACGGTTCGCTGCCTCACCCGCGCCGACGGCAGCCTGCCCGAAAGCTGTGAGGAACCTGACCTCATCGCCTGGATCGGCCGCTCGTACTGACACATATGCCCGCGAACCGACACACTGGAGGGCAGACGCAACCCCCGGGGAGGACATGACCGTGCACGCCGCAGACCATGCGACTTCGGCACCGCTGGCCGACGAGCTCCGCAAGCTGCTCGTCGGTGCACACCACGACCCGCATTCGGTACTCGGTGCACACCCGTACGCCGACGGCACAGTGGTCCGAGTGCTGCGCCCGCAGGCCGACGCGGTGACGGTGCTCGCCGGCGGCGAGGAATATCCGCTGGAGCACGACGCCGAGGGCCTGTTCCACGGCGTGACGCCCGGTCCTCCCGGCGACTACCGGCTGCAGGTTCGCTACGGCGAGCACACCGAGATCACCGACGACCCTTACCGTTGGCTGCCGACGCTGGGCGAGGTCGACCTGCACCTCATCGGGGAAGGCCGCCACGAACGGTTGTGGGAAGCACTCGGCGCGCACGTGCGGACCTACTCCACCCCAGGCGGTCCGGTCGAGGGAACCTCGTTCGCGGTCTGGGCACCGCATGCCCGGGGAGTGCGGGTGTGCGGCGACTTCGACGGCTGGTCCGGAGTGGCCACCCCGTTACGTTCACTGGGACCGGCCGGGGTGTGGGAGGTCTTCCTGCCTGGCGTCGGTCCGGGTGTGCATTACAAGTTCCGCCTGCTGGGCCCGGACGGCAAGTGGCACGAAAAGGCCGATCCGATGGCCCGCGCCACCGAGATTCCGCCGAACACGGCCTCGGTCGTCGCTGCCCCGTCGACCTACGAATGGGGCGACGATCAGTGGCTCGCCGAGCGCACCCGGCGGCAGCCGGTGACCGAGCCGATGAGCATTTACGAGGTACACCTGGCCTCATGGAAGCAGGGCCTCGGTTATCGCCAGATGGCCCACGAGCTGGCTGACTATCTGACGACGACCGGATTCACCCACGTCGAGCTGCTACCGGTGGCCGAGCACCCGTTCGGTGGCTCCTGGGGATACCAGGTCACCTCCTATTACGCACCAACGTCGCGCTTCGGTTCCCCCGACGACCTCCGTTACTTCATCGACACACTGCACGCGGCAGGAATCGGCGTGATCGTGGACTGGGTGCCCGCGCACTTCCCGCGCGACGAGTGGGCGCTGGCCCGCTTCGACGGCGCACCCTGCTACGAGCATGCCGACCCGCGGCGCGGGGCGCACCCGGAGTGGGGCACCCTGATCTTTGATTTCGGCCGCAAGGAGGTCCGCAACTTCCTGGTAGCCAACGCGCTGTACTGGCTCGAAGAATTCCACCTCGACGGGCTCCGGGTCGACGCGGTGGCGTCGATGCTTTACCTGGACTATTCCCGCCAACCGGGGGAATGGTTGCCCAATATCTACGGTGGACGCGAGAACCTGGACGCGGTGGCGTTTCTGCAGGAGATGAACGCCACTGTCTACAAAAGGCACCCCGGCGTCGTGACGATCGCCGAGGAATCCACCGCCTGGCCCGGAGTTACCCGACCGACCCATCTGGGCGGCCTGGGCTTCGGTTTGAAATGGAATATGGGCTGGATGCACGACACGCTCGACTACATCGGCCACGATCCCGTGCACCGCGGCTATCACCATAATTCGATGACCTTCTCGCTGATGTACGCTTGGAGCGAGAACTTCGTGTTGCCGATTTCACATGACGAAGTGGTGCACGGCAAGGGCTCGTTGTGGACCCGGATGCCAGGTGACGACTGGAACAAAGCCGCCAACCTACGCGCCTTGCTGGCTTACATGTGGGCACACCCCGGCAAGCAGCTGCTGTTCATGGGTGGCGAGTTCGGGCAGCCCGCGGAGTGGGCGGAGAGCCGCTCGCTGGACTGGAATCTGCGCCACCACCCGTTGCACGGCAGCGTGCTTCGGGTGGTCGGCGACCTCAACGCCATCTACCGCACACACCGCGCGCTCTACAGCCAGGACGCCAGCTCCGCCGGCTTCGAGTGGATCGACGCCAATGACGCTGCCGGTAACGTGCTCAGCTTCCTGCGGTGGGGCGACGACGGGTCGGTGCTGGCGTGCTTGGCGAACTTCGCCGGCAACCCACACGAGGACTACCGGATCGGCTTACCCCGGCGGGGACGCTGGCGTGAGGTGCTCAACACCGACGCGGAGAACTACGGTGGCTCCGGGGTTGGCAATCTGGGCGAGATTGTCGCCGACGAGCAGCAGTGGCACGGCCGGCCCTATTCCGCACTGGTGCGGTTACCACCGGCTGGGGTGCTCTGGCTTGCCCCCGCGAGCCGCGAAACCTGATACGGGCCAGTCACAACGCGTAGTTGCCACCCGTCCGACCGATTAGGCCCGAACGACTCGGAGATGGCAGCTCTACACGCAGTACGCTGGTGGGCGATGGTGCCGGTTCTCCAAGGTGTCTGATCGGTGGGTTAAAGGTTGAGAGGTGGCCACACGGAGTTACCTGGTGGCCAGGGCGGCGTCCCTCGGTCCTCAGCCAGTCTTGCCCAGGAGTGGGCCCGTACCATCGCCATCACCGCCTACGTGCCGATGTCGCTTCCGGACATCCACCGTGACCTGCAGGACCTCACCGAGCGACTGGTGGGGGCGCTGTCCGGTCCTTCGGTAGACACCCAGGCCGCTTCCGACGTCGGAGCCCGGCTGGCGACCCGGGGCTTCACCGGTCCGAAGAGCCTGTCCCGCACCGTCGAGTTTCTGGGTCGGGTCTTACCCGGCACCGCAGAAAGCACGGCGGCCGACACGTCCTGCAGCGGGATCATCGAGCTGCTTGGCGCGCTGGCAGCAGGCTATGCGTGGGCATTGCGCAACCGTGTCTTCGACCAACAGGAAGAGATCAAGCAGGCGCTCTCGAGGGCCTGGCAGGACGTCGAGCAGGATCTACGGTCCAGTGAGGCTCGGCTTCGCGAAATATTCGGCTCGTCCCCGGTGGGTATCGTGATCAGCGAGTCCGACGGGAGGATCGCCCAGGCAAACCCGTCACTCGGGGAGATGCTCGGTTACTCCCCCGATGCGCTGCTCGGACGTCAGCTCAACGAGCTGTTCGCTCCTGCTGATGTACCCCTGGTGCAGGGGCACTACCAGGCCCTGTTGGCTGGTCGGACGTCGCGATTCCGGACTCGTTGCACGCTGTGTCGCGCAGATGGCGAGACCGCGTGGGTCTATCTGGCCGCTTCGGAACTGCTCGGCACCGAGCAGGCGCCGCAGCAGTACCTGACCACGATGGTCGACTTCACCGACGTGCATTTGCTGGAGCAACGGCTCAACCACCAGACGTTGCATGACCTCCAGACCGGCCTGCCCAACCGGCACTACTTCGTCACTCACCTGGAAAAGGTATTGGGGTGCCTCGATCGGTCGGCGGTAGTGACTCTGCTGCACCTCGACCTGGACGGCTTCTCCGCGATCAACGACGGGCTCGGGCACCACGCCGGTGACCGGCTGCTGGATGTGGTCGCCAGGCGGCTCGAAGTGGTGATTGCCGACCAGCAGGCGATGGTCGCACGGCTCGGCGCCGACGAATACGCCATCCTCCTCGAGCCCGGAGACTCCATCCCCGACGTCGGTGCCTTGGCCGAAGTCATCAATACCGAACTCGCCGAGCCCTGCTACCTCGAAGGGATCGGGGTGGCGGTCACCGCGTCCATCGGTGCCGTGCAGCGCCAGGTCGGCGCCTCCAAACCCGAGGATCTGATGCGCGCCGCCAGCGCCACGTTGCGCCGCATCCGTGGCCGAGGTAAGCGGCAGTGGACACTGTTCGACCCGGACATCGATGCCGCCGACCGCGCGGAGCTCCGGCTGGCCGCGGCGATGCCCGGCGCTCTGGAGAACGGTGAGCTGCACGTGACCTACCAGCCGGTGGTGACGCTGAACCGTCACCGATTGGTAGGCATCGAGGCGGCTCTGTGCTGGCAGCACCCGCAGCTCGGCGTGCTGTCGGATGAACAGTGCGTACAGGCCGCGGAGCGGACCGGTGCTGTGCATGAGGTCGGTCAGTGGTTGCTGCGCACTGCTGCTGAGCAGGCCCTCTCGTGGCAGCAACGCAGCGGTCGCGGCGTGCCTGCGGTTGTTCTCAACCTCACACCGTCCCAGGTCCAGGACCCTGATCTGGTGGCGAGGGTAGGAACAGTTCTCACACAGACCGGTCTTGCGCCAGCCAAGTTGGAGCTGCGGGCGCCGGTGGCAGCGATTCGCACGGTCAGTGGTGAGCTCGCCGGTGAAGGCGGTGCACACGCCGAGGACAACCTACGGGTGCTTGCCGACTTGGGTGTACGCACCGGGCTCTATGACTTCGGTGGCGGCATCGGCGGATTGCGCTGCCTGGCCGATCTCTCGGTGTGCACGGTGCGAATCGCCGAGCCGGTGTCCCAGCAGGTGGCCGCCGATCCATCCCGGATCCTGTCGCAGGCAGCGCAGGCATTGGTGCATATTGTGCGTGCCGCTGGGGTCGACGTGGTCGCCTACCCGGTAGACAGCGCGGAGCAGGCTGCGTGCTGGCCATGGATTGGCGCCAACTGGGCAGTCGGCTCGCTATTTGGTCCTGTCGAGCAGTGGCTCGACGGCGCCTTGTGAGTGGCAATCGGTGCTATGGCACCGATTGCCACTCACAAGTCAGAACAGCGCGCGGGCCAACGCCCGGCGCGCCGCGGTGACCCGGGCGTCGTCGGGCGGGAAGAGATCGAACAGCTCAACCAGGTGTGCCCGGACCCGGTCGCGGTCGTCGCCGGTCAGCCGCCGCACCGCTTCGACCAACCGCTCGAACGCCCGCTCCGGTTGCTGGCCGGCCACCTCGACATCGGCCGCGGCGAGTTGCGCATCCACGTCCTGTGGCGCCGCGTCGGCCCGGATTACCGCGGAGGGATCGGTTGATTCGGCCCGGGCCAGGAAGCGAACCTGGATCAGTGCGGCCCGGGCATCCACGTTCGCCGGCTCGACGTCCAGAATCTGCTGGTAGGCCGCCGTGGCAGCGGCGTAGTCACCCGCTGCCACGGCGGCTTCGGCGGCGGTGAAGCGGGGGTCGTCGGGCTCGTCGGTTACCGGCATTGCGGTGCCGTCACCCGGCGCGGCCTGCTCGGCGGCCCGGATCCCGGGCAGCTGGTCGCGCAGTGCGTCGAGGATCGAGGTGATCCACTGCCGCACCTGGGGCTCAGGCTGGGCACCGGAGAAGGCGTCGATCGGCTGGCCGCCGGCGATGGCGATGACGGTGGGGATGGACTGGGCGCCGAAGAGCTGGGCAATCCGTGGATTGGCATCGACGTCGACCTTGGCCAGCACCCAGGCCCCACCGCCCGCCTCAGCGAGCCGTTCGAGCACCGGGGACAGCTGCTTGCACGGACCGCACCACGTCGCCCATAGATCAACCACCACCGGCACCTGCATGGAGCGGTCGACGACATCGGTCTGGAAACTCTGCTCGGTGACATCGACAACCCGGGCAGTGCCTCCAGGGCTCGGATCGGCACCCGGAGCCTGCGGTCGACCCGCCGAATCAGCTCGCGCCTTGAGCGCGGACAGGTCGACGGCGCCGGAGATTGCGTTGGACATCGCTGCGGTCTGTTGCCGGTTAGGCCTGCTCACACTGTCTATCCTGGCATGCTGGCAAGGTGGGCTTTGGCTCCGGTCACGTCAGCGGTCAGAATCGGGCCGGCTCCCGGTATTCACCCCACTGCGCCTTGAGTGCTCCGCAGATCTCGCCGAGGGTAGCTTCGGCCCTCGCCGCGTCGAGGATCGGCTCGACGAGGTTCCCGTCGCCGCCCGCCACTGCAACCATCGCCGCGAGAGCGCGGTCGACGGCGGTCTCGTCGCGCTGTGCGCGGCGCCGTTGCAGTACCCGGTTCTGCTCGCCCTCCACCTCATGGCTGACCCGGAGAATCTCCAGCTCGTCGGTGACCGATTCGGTGAGCGTGTTCACCCCGACGATCTTCTTGTCCCCCTTTTCCAGTGCCTGCTGGTAAGCGAATGCCGCGTCGGCGATCTCCCCGGTGAACCAGCCGTCCTCGATGCCGCGCAGGATGCCTGACGTCATCTCACCGATCGGATGGCGGCCCGATGGTGCCGTGGCCGCCGCCATGTCCTTGATCCGATCGAAGATCCGCTCGGCATCGGCCTCGATCCGATCGGTGAGCGCCTCGACGTACCAGGAGCCACCCAGCGGGTCGACCACATTGGTCACCCCAGACTCTTCCATGATCACCTGCTGGGTGCGCAGCGCGAGCTCGGCAGCCCGCTCGCTGGGCAGCGCGAGCGTCTCGTCCAGAGCATTGGTGTGCATCGAGTTCGTGCCACCCAGCACTCCCGCGAGCGCCTCGATCGCGGTGCGCACAACGTTGTTGTAGGGCTGCTGCGCGGTGAGCGAGACCCCCGCGGTCTGGGTGTGAAAACGCATCCACAGCGCCTTATCGGTGGTTGCGCCGTACACGTCGCGCATCCACCGAGCCCAGATCCGCCGGGCAGCGCGGAACTTGGCGATCTCCTCGAAGAAGTCCACGTGCGCGTCAAAGAAAAAGGTCAGGCCGCTGGCGAAGCGATCCACGTCAAGTCCGCGGGAGCGACCCAGCTCCACGTACCCGAAGCCGTCGGCCAAGGTGAACGCCAATTCCTGCGCAGCCGTCGCGCCGGCTTCCCTGATGTGGTAGCCGGAAATCGACAGCGGCTTGTAGGCGGGGATCTCGCCGGCGCAGTACTCCATCAGGTCCCCGATCAACCGCAGGTGCGGTTCCGGGGAGAACAGCCACTCCTTCTGCGCGATGTACTCCTTGAAGATGTCGGTCTGCAAGGTGCCGTTGAGCTTGGTGATGTCCGCACCCTGTCTTTCCGCGGCGACCAGGTACATGCAGAACATCGGCACCGCCGGACCGGAAATCGTCATCGACGCGGTCACCTGCTCCAGCGGGATGCCGGCGAACAGGACGTCCAGATCCGCGGCACTGTCGATCGCCACTCCGCAGTGCCCCACCTCACCGAGGCTGCGGGGATCGTCGGAGTCGCGGCCCATCAAGGTGGGCATGTCGAAGGCCACCGACAGCCCGCCGCCACCGTTGCGCAAGATCTGCTGGTAGCGCTGGTTGGTCTGGGTCGCGCTGCCGAACCCGGCGAACTGGCGGATCGTCCAGGTCCGCCCCCGGTAGCCGGTGGAGTGGATGCCACGCGTGAAGGGGTACTCCCCCGGCCAGCCGATGCGCTCGAAGCCCTCGACAGTCTCACCGCTGCGCGGTCCGTACACCGGGTCGACCTCGACCCCGGACAGCGTGCTGAAGTCGGCATCCCGAACCCGTCCCGCCGCCGTGGCCTGGGCGTAACGGTGTCGCCAGCGCTCCCGTCCGGCCTGTGGATCTGCCTGCTGGCCGTCGTAGGCGGTCATCGGAACCCCCATGCCTTATCGATTGGGCCTCCAATAGTAGGGCGTCCTACTAGCTCCCGGCACTCCATTTACAGTCTGGATGCAGAACGCGCCTTAACAGGACACCTTTGCCGCGTTCTGATCCGGACTGCGGATCGTGAGCCGGGTCAGTCAGCGAGGTGCTCTGTGACGCGATCGACCTTGGCGCCCAGTTGGCCGGTGTACCCGGGTCGGATATCGGCCTTGAGCACCAGGCTGGTCCGAGTAGCACCCACGCCGGCGGCGCCGACCGCCCGGCGCACCACGTCCATGACTTCGTCCCACTCCCCCTCCACGAGGGTGAACATGGCGTTGAGCTCGTAGGGCAGCCCGGACTCTGCGACCACCCGCACCGCCCGGGCCACGGCGGCGCTGACACTGTCCGATTCGCCGCCAGCAGGAGTGACGCTGAATGCCACGATCATTCGTCCAGCTTGCCCTACCGAAGTACCACGGTGGCCAACCAGCGGCCGGGCTGACCGGGCATCGGCCGGACAGCCGCTACGGTTGCGCCATGCCGCCGCATCACCCGCTGCCGTTCGATCCGATCGAGCGAGCCGCGCAGCTATGGCAAGACCGCATCGGGCCTGCTGAGACGATGGCCGCGGTCACCAACGTGATGCGTGTGCAGCAGATCTTGCAGTCCGCGGTGGATGCGGCACTACGCCCGCATGGCCTGACCTTCGCCCGGTATGAGGCATTGGTGTTGCTGTTGTTCTCCCGCCAGGGCAGCTTGCCCATGAAAGTGATGGGTCAGCGCCTGCAGCTACACCCGACCAGTGTGACCAACATTGTCGACCGGCTGCAGGCCGATCAACTGGTCGAGCGCAGCGGCCATCCCACCGATCGACGCACCACCCTGGTCACGATCACTGAAGCGGGACGGCAGCGCCAGAAGGTGGCCACCGTGGCGCTCACCGACATCGGCTTCGGCCTTGTCGGGGTGGACGATGCTCAAACCGCCCAGCTCACCGCACTACTCACCCGGGTGCGCCGCGCCGCAGGCGACTTCACCGATCCAAGCTGACCCCCAGGCGCATTGACAGCCCGTCAGTCGGCCTCCGATGCTTGAGCGTGCCCGTGGACAACGAGGCGGCGACGGTGGACCCGATCGAGGCCGGCCGGGCTGCACTGGCCTGCGGCGCGTGGGAGCAGGCGTGAGGTTTCTTCGAATCTGCAGCCGCGCAAACGCCGGGTCCTGAGGCGTTCGAGGGTCTGAGCTGGGCAGCCTGGTGTTGCAGCGACGCCGAGGTGGTATTCGGCTCCCCGACGATCCTGACCTACGCAGCGAAGACTGCAGCCGAGGCCGGCCTGACCAACGTCGAGACCGTCGAGGCTGATGGCCAGGCCCTCGGCGGCCGCTGAACGCGTCCGGTTCGCACGGGAGTCCTTCGGTGCGCTACACCAGATGCTGATCGGCGTGGCCGAAGACGAGCGACAAACCGTGTGGGACGACATCGGATCGCGCTCATCCGATTCGAGAACACCGACGGGTTCGCCGGCCCCTGCGAACTACTCGTCGCCTCGGGCACCTGGTAACAAACGGCCGGCGTGATCGCCCAGTGCGCCACCCCTGAGGACGTGGCTGCGCCGCTGCGCTTCGGCAGCAAATCATTCCAAGTACACCAGCGAGATCGACACGGCCCGGAAAGGGCATCACCTATCGGAAGTTGCGGGCAACGTCCTCCGCGGCAATCACACCATCAAGCCGGTTTGAGCTTTCCGGCGTGTCCTCCTGTCGTGCCCGGTGTGTCCTCGTGCTGTCCACGGACGGCGCTAATCTTGATTGTCGGCGAGGAGGTCGAACACCGTGGATGTCGAGCAGATTCCGTTGCACTTCGGCCAACACGCCGTCGACGCGTTGACCCACGTCAATCTCTCCGCCGTCCGAACCGACGGGCCCTGCCTGTGGATCGCCGGGGATGAGACCGCGACCGTCGAACGGCTTACCGCCGACGGCACCGGTTATGGCAAGCACATCACCTTCCACCTCGCCGATGTCCTCACCTTGCCCGGCGGCCCGGAGGACGAGGTGGACGTCGAAGGGCTGGCCCGCCGCGGCCCCTACTTGTGGGCAATCGGTTCGCACAGCAGCCGGCGCAAGCGGATCAAGGCCAAGCACGACGGAGACAAGGCAGTGCGGCGCCTGGCGCAGGTGACCGACGAGCCCAGCCGCCGGATCGTGGCGCGGCTGGCCATCGCGGATGGTCCGGACGGCCTGCCGACGATCGTCCCCGAGACGCCTGGCGGGCACACCAGTGCGCTGCTGCCCGGCGGGATCACCGGAATACTCGCCGACGACCCCCACCTGGCCCCGTTCCTGGCGATTCCCGGCAAGGACAACGGGCTCGACGTCGAAGGTGTCGCGGTCCACGGCGAGTCGCTGTACCTGGGGCTACGCGGCCCGGTGCTGCGGGGCTGGGCTGTGGTGATTGAACTGCTGCCGTACCTCGACAAGGCGCGCGACGTGCTCAAGCTCGCCTCGCTGGACGGCGACGGCACGGTTTATCGAACTCGTTTCCTCGATCTCGACGGACTCGGCGTGCGCGACCTGTGCCCAGCCGGCACGGATCTGCTGGTGCTGGCCGGTCCGTCGATGGATCTTGACGGACCAGTGCGGGTGTACCGCTGGCACGACGCGCTCGACGGTGACGCACCGCGGATCGTCCGGGCGCCGGCACTACGCCGGGAGCTGGACCTGCCGTTCGGCGACGGTGACGACCACGCTGAAGGGATCGGGCTGCTCGACGAGCACCGGCTACTGGTGGTGTACGACAGTCCGGCCGCCACCCGGCTGATCGAACCCGGCACCGTGCTCGCCGACGTCGTGACTTTGTGATCCTCAGGCGCCCAGCTCGGTGATCAGCTCATCGGCTGCCCGGTAGGGATCCAGCTCACCCACGACGACTCGCTTCGCCAGCCCGGGCAGGAGGCTGCCGCGCCGGACGTCGCCGAACTTGGTGCGCAGTGCCGCCAGCGCGATGGCCTCGATCTCCGCCTCCGCACGGCGCTGCCGGCGGGCTTCCAACTCACCGTGCCCGACCATCCAGTTCCGGTGCTCCTCGATCGCCACGAGGAGGTCGTCGACACCCCCGACCTTGGTGGCCACCGTGGCGACGATCGGCGGCCGCCAGCTCGGGCCTTCGCGCTCCCGGCGACCCAACGAGATCATGTGCCTGAGGTCCCGTGCGGTCTGATCGGCGCCGTCCCGGTCGGCCTTGTTCACCACGAAGACATCGGCGACCTCGAGGATTCCCGCCTTGGCCGCCTGGATCCCGTCACCCATCCCCGGCGCCAGCAGCACCACGGTGGTGTCGGCCAGAGAGACGACCTCGACCTCGGATTGGCCGACTCCGACGGTCTCTACCAACACCACGTCACAGCCCGCGGCATCGAGCACCCGCTGGGCCTGCGGGGTGGCCCAGGCGATGCCCCCCAGGTGCCCACGGGTCGCCATCGAGCGGATGAAGACACCGTCGTCGAGCGCGTGATCCTGCATCCGTACCCGGTCACCTAGCAGGGCCCCGCCGGAGAACGGCGAGGACGGGTCAACAGCCAGTACGCCGACCTTCTTGCCGGTCATCCGCAGCGCAGTGACGAGCATGTTGACCGACGTCGACTTGCCCACCCCGGGTGCGCCGGTGATACCGACAATCTGGGCGTGTCCAGTGTAGGGGGCCAGCGCGGTTGCGACGTCGCGCAGCTCCGGGGCACCGTCTTCGATCAGCGAGATCAGTCGAGCGACCGCCCGAGGCTGGCCTTGCCGCGCGTGGCGGACCAGGTCGTCGATATCGAACCGGTGACGAGCACTCACGCTGCTTCGTTGCCGGGAACCCGCAGGATCAGCGCGTCACCCTGGCCGCCACCACCGCACAGTGACGCGGCGCCCACGCCGCCACCGCGGCGTTTGAGCTCCATCGCCAGGTGCAGGGCCAGCCGCGCTCCGGACGCACCGATCGGATGACCCAGCGCGATCGCGCCACCGTTGGGATTGACCCGCGCCGGATCGATGCCCAGCTTGCGGGTGGACACCACACCCACCGCGGCGAACGCCTCATTGATCTCGACGATGTCGAGTTTGCTCACCTCGATGCCCTCCTTACGGCAGGCCGCCAGCACTGCATTGGCGGGCTGCTCGTGCAGACTGGAGTCGTCAGGCCCGGCCACCATGCCATGTGCGCCGATCTCGGCCAGCCAGGTCAGGCCCAGCTCAGCCGCCTTGGCCTTGCTCATCACCACGACCGCGGCGGCCCCATCGGTGATCGGGGACGACGATCCGGCGGTGATGGTTCCGTCAGCGGAGAACGCGGGCCGCAGCTTGCCCAGGCTCTCGGCGGTGGTGTCCGGCCGGATGCCCTCATCGGTCGACACCACGACGGGGTCGCCCTTGCGCTGCGGCACGGTGACCGGAGTGATCTCGTCAGCAAAAAGTCCACTGTCCACCGCTCGCCCGGCCCGCTGATGCGACTGTGCGGCGAACTCATCCTGCTCGATGCGGGTCAGCTGGTAACGTGCGCTGTGCTTCTCGGTGGAGGCACCCATCGAGACCTGGTCGAACGAGTCGTGCAGGCCGTCATATGCCATGTGGTCGATCATGGTCACGTCGCCGTACTTGAACCCGGCACGTGACTTGGGCAGCAGGTGCGGGGCCTGGGTCATGGACTCCTGCCCACCGGCCACGATGATGTCGAACTCGCCGGCCCGGATCAGCTGGTCGGCCATCGCGATCGCATTCAGCCCGGACAGGCATACCTTGTTGATGGTCAGGGCCGGCACGTCCATCCCGATGCCGGCGTTGACCGCCGCCTGACGCGCGGGGATCTGACCGGCGCCTGCGGTGAGGACCTGTCCCATGATCACGTACTGCACCTGCTCGGGCGCCACTCCGGCGCGTTCCAGCGCGCCCTTGATGGCGAACCCGCCCAGCTGCGCGGCCGAGAAGTCCTTGAGCTGCCCGAGCAACCGCCCCATCGGGGTGCGGGCTCCGGCCACGATGACGGAACCGGTCATGGCGCAACCTCCGGTGTCTGATCAGGGTTGTCTCGACCTTACCGCGCGAAAGGCCTTGCACGGCGATGACGAGGAGCACACCCCGACGGCCGTACGTACGCTGCATACATGGCGCAACTCCACTCCTTCGTTACGGCAATCGACCACGTAGGCGTCGCGGTGCCCGATTTCGACGCAGCCGTCGAGTTCTACCGGACGTTCGGACTGGAGCTGGTCCACGAGGAGGTCAACGAAGAGCAGGGCGTTCGCGAGGGCATGCTGCGCGCTCCCGGCGACTCCGGCACCGGTGCCGCGGTGCAGCTGCTCGCCCCACTAGGCCCGACCTCCACCATCGCCAAGTTCCTGGGCCGCAACGGTCCCGGCCTGCAGCAGCTGGCTTACCGGGTTACCGATATCGAAGCGGCCACGCAGGCGCTGCGCGCCACCGGCATGCGGCTGCTTTACGAGACGGCCCATCGCGGCACCGCCGGTTCAAAAATCAACTTTGTTCATCCCAAGGACGCCGGTGGCGTGCTGATCGAGTTGGTGGAGCCGGCCGCGGCCGATCATTAGCCGCTGTGCAAGCTTGCGGGTGATTCTCACAGCTTCTGACCCCCCGAACTCGACAGCGGGAGACAAAGCGGTCTCTCCCACTCAGTCGGAGCTGTGGCGATTGATATACTGATCGCTAGCCTCAGCCTAGCTAGCTATCCCGAGCGGGAAGCGGGCCAAGGGAAGGGACGACCGTGCAGAAGATTCTCGATGCCATTCTCAACGGCGACGTCGATACCATGGGCTCGCTGCCGGTGCCGGAAAGCTACCGGGGGATTACGGTTCACGCCGACGAGGCCGACATGTTCGCCGGACTGTCCAGCCGAGACAAGGACCCCCGCCAATCCCTGCATCTGGATGACGTACCGGTCCCTGAACTGGGGCCAGGCGAGGCCCTGGTCGCCGTCATGGCCAGTGCCATCAACTACAACACCGTGTGGACGTCGATCTTCGAGCCGCTGCCCACGTTCGGGTTTCTCAAGCGTTACGGCCGCACCTCCCCGTTGGCTTCCCGGCACGACCTGCCTTATCACGTGGTCGGGTCGGACCTGGCTGGCGTGGTGCTGCGCACTGGGGCCGGGGTGAACACTTGGAGACCCGGCGACGAGGTGGTCGCCCACTGCCTCTCCGTCGAGCTGGAGCATCCCGACGGCCACAATGACACGATGCTCGACCCCGAACAGCGCATCTGGGGATTCGAGACGAACTTCGGCGGCCTCGCCGAGCTGGCATTGGTCAAGTCCAACCAGCTGATGCCCAAACCTGGGCACCTCACCTGGGAAGAGGCCGCGAGCCCGGGCCTGGTCAACTCCACCGCCTACCGGCAGCTGGTGTCCCGTAACGGCGCGGATATGAAGCAGGGCGACACCGTGCTCATCTGGGGCGCCTCGGGCGGGCTGGGCTCCTACGCCACTCAGATGGCGCTGGGTGGCGGCGCCACCCCGGTGTGCGTGGTCTCCAGCGCCCAGAAGGCCGAGATCTGCCGGCGGATGGGCGCCGAGTTGGTCATCGACCGCAGTGCCGAGGGCTATCGATTCTGGAAGGACGAGCACAACCAGGACCCCAAGGAGTGGAAGCGTTTCGGCGGGCGAATTCGCGAACTCACTGGCGGTGATGACCCCGACATCGTGTTCGAGCACCCGGGACGTGAGACCTTCGGCGCGAGCGTCTACGTCGCCAAGAGAGGCGGCACGATCGTCAGCTGCGCCTCGACTTCCGGCTACAACCACACCTACGACAACCGTTACCTCTGGATGAACCTCAAACGGATTATCGGTTCGCATTTCGCCAACTATCGCGAGGCCTGGGAGGCCAACCGGCTGATCACCAAAGCCAAGGTTCATCCGACGCTGTCTCGAGTGTATCCACTGGATCAGACCGGGCAGGCCGCCCGCGATGTGCACTGCAACATCCACCAAGGCAAGGTCGGCGTGTTGTGCCTGGCCCCCGAGGAGGGTCTGGGCGTACGTAATCCCGAGCTTCGCGAAGCGCATCTGGCTGACATCAACCGCTTCCGAGGGGTCTGACCGGAACGGCTCATCTCCGGTAAGCGGTACCTGAGTAATCTGGTGGTATGGGTTCAGTCCACGACCGTGATCTGCTTCCGATGAGATCTACGTTCGACATCGTGCGCCGCGGTTACGACTGCGCCCAGGTGGACTACCAGCTCGCGCAGCTGCAGGCTGACCTGCAGATCGCGGCAGCGGACCGGGATGCCGGGGCTGCCCAGGCTGGTGAGCTCGCCCGGCAGCTGGAGGCAGCTCGCGGCGAACTCGATGACTTACGTCTTCAAGTGCAGCGGCTCGCCGCTCCGCCCACCTCTGTCGAGGGCATGAGCGAGCGGGTGGCTCGGATGCTCCGCAAGGCTCAGGACGAGGCCGCGGAGATCACCGCCAAGGGTAGTGCGGTCGCGGCGGCAACCAGGGCCAACGCCGAGCGCGAGGCCGACGAGCTGCGCGGCCGCTACGAACAGATGATCGGCGAAGCGCA
>DASQVB010000084.1:0-3110 GCA_035640975.1 Pseudonocardiaceae bacterium | reverse complement strand
ACCGACCTGACGGTGACCGCGCGAGCGGGTGAGGTGCTCCGACTGTGGTTGACAAACACAGCCAACAGCCGGGTCTTCAACGTCCGGCTGCCTGGCGTTCGGATGAAGCTCATTGGCGGCGACAGCGGCCGGGTAGAACATGAGGAGTTCGTCTCCGAGGTTCTGCTCGCACCGTCTGAGCGCGCCGTTGTCGACGTGCTGATCGACCAGCCCGGGCAGCTGACCCTAGAACACCAGACACCGAACCGGACCTACCCACTGGCCTCCATCACCGTAGCTGAGGAGCCCGCGGAACCATCGCTGGCCGACCAGTTCGAGCAGCTCCGTACGGCACCGGAGCTGGCCGCGGAGCGGCGCCAGCTCGATCACTGGCTCGCCGCGGCACCGGACAAGGTCCTGGCCCTGGTTGCGGAAATGGATGACCCTGCCGCTGCACAGGCCGGGCCGACGGTCTACGCATGCCCTATGCATCCTGAGGTCACCAGCGACCAGCCGGGGCGCTGTCCCCGGTGCGGGATGAAACTCCTCGCCACGGCCACGCCGGCGGCCGCGGTCAGCTACGCCTGCCCCATGCACCCGGACGTCACCAGCGACCAGCCCGGACGCTGCCCACGGTGCGGGATGAAGCTGCTCGCAGCTGGAATGGTCACCCAGTCCGCCGGCGACCACATGTCCCACGCACCTGCCGACGACCAGCACCATCAGCACGGCCACGACGCCGAGCATCACGGCATGGAACACCACGGCATGGAGCACGAGGGCATGGAGCGGCCCGACGCCGATGAGGATGCCTCCGGCTCTGCCCAGGTGGAGCACTCAGCTCACTCGGTGTCCGGTACCGGCCCCGAGCATGGGGCGGCCGATGGCATCGAATGGGAAGACGACATGGTGGACATCAACAGACTCACCACGACCGCCAACATGCACTGGAAATTCGTCGATCGAACCACCGGAGCGGCGTCAGCTGCGATCGACTGGCGGTTCACCGTCGGAGACCGGGTCAAGATCCGATTGGTCAACGAGATGGACTCCGACCACCCGATGCACCACCCGTTCCACCTGCACGGCGCCGGCCGGTTTCTCGTCTTGGCCCGCGACGGAGCGCCCCAGACCAACCTGGTCTGGAAGGACACCGTCCTCGTCCGCACCGGCCAGATCGTCGACATCTTGTTCGACGTCACCAATCCCGGCCTGTGGATGGCCCACTGTCATATCGCCGAACACATGCAGAGCGGCATGATGTTTAGCTTCACCGTGGACCGGGGTGCGGCACGATGACCGCCCAAACAGCATCGGAGATAGCGGGATGAGCCGCGACGAGCGGTTCGATGTCATCGTGATCGGTGCCGGTCAGGCCGGCCTTGCTGCGGCCTGGCACCTGGCCCAGCGGGGACTACGGTATGTCGCGCTGGAAGCCGCCGATCAGCTGGGGAGCTCGTGGCGCGGTCGCTGGGACTCGCTGCGACTATTCAGCCCCGCACAGTACGACGCGCTCCCCGGCATGGCCTTTCCAGCGCCGGCCGACACCTACCCGGGCAAGGAAGCGGTGGCCGATTTCCTGCGTGACTACGCCACCAGGTTCAGTCTGCCGGTGCAATTGAGCAAGCGAGTCACCGAACTGAGCCGGATCGGCGATGAGTTCCAAGTCCGCACAGACGACGAGGTATTCCGCGCCCAGCAGGTCCTCGTAGCCACCGGGCCCTTCCAGAGTCCCTTCACACCGGAGACAGGCCACGGCTTCGACGGCTCAGTGACGCAGATCCACAGCGCGGACTATCGGAACCCGCAGTCCCTGCCGCCGGGTCCGGTCCTGGTTGTCGGTGCTGGGAACTCCGGACTGCAGATCGCTCACGAGCTCGTCGCGACCCGGCAGGTCGACGTGTCGGTGGGGGAGAAAGTGCCGATGTTGCCGCAGCGACTGCTCGGCCGGAATCTGTTTTGGTGGCTCACCCGACTCGGCTTCATGCGCGTAAACACGGCAACCCGACTCGGCCAGCGCCTGCAAGCCCGCGGAGAATTTGTGATCGGCAGCAACCGCCGGCGGCTCAAGCGGGCCGGCGTGCGATTCCGGCCCCGCCTGGTCAATGCCCAAGGACACACCGCGCGTTTCGCCGACGACACCAGCCTGGAGGTTCCCGTCGTGGTCTGGGCCACCGGCTACCGGTCCGACTACTCCTGGATCTCCATCCCCGGAGTCACCGCCAACGGCCGTGCCGTGCACCGGCGCGGAGTCACTGACGTACCCGGACTGTACTTCCTCGGCTTGTCCTGGCAGTACACGCGCGGGTCCGCACTGCTCGGGTTCGTCGCTGACGACGCGGCCTACCTCGCGGAGCGGATTGCCGCCCAGGCGCAGTCCACTCGACAAACTCAAGTCGAGACTGCGCCTCAGGCGCCCTTTGCGCCTGCACGCGATGATCGGGGCGTGGCGCCATTCGTGGTGCGAACTGGAGTCAACTAGCGCGTCTGCGGCCGTCTAGGGATGCCGACCATGCAACCAAAGTTCCTGGTCAGAGCGAGAGTCAACACGGGAAGGGGTTCTCGTAATGCGTAGGTCTGGGGTCGATTCCCCAAGGCGGCTCCGATGTGATGTCTCGGGACACCGTTGGCAGGTGTCTCGAGACATCGTTGCATTTTGATCTTGGTCTAGCTAGGGGTGGCCGGCACCCTGCTGGGCATGATGACGCCGTTCTCGTCGGGGTCAAGGCCGGGGCCTGCGGGTGGCCTTCGGCGAGCCTTGACTCCGACTGCGGGCGGCGCGGGATGGCCTGGATCAGGTGCCGGCCGGGATGTGGCGCTGCGGGGCGGTGGTCCGGGCGGCAGCCCGCGGAGCTGGTAGTCCCGGGTGGGGTTGAGGTCCAGCTCACGGATCAGGGTTCCGGTGTGGCGGTCAATGACGCGGATGTGCAGCTCGTCGATGAGCAGGCTGACCGGAGTGCCGGCGAGGCGGGCGCAGAGGTCGATGTGGTGCAGCCGGGAGTTGTGGCGCACCGTCACCGAGCCGCCGGAGTCGATCTTGTCCTGCCGGACCCGGTAGTGGCGAGGAATGATCGGGCCGCCGGGCACGGCTTTCGGCCGGGCCGCATACGCCTGGGCCGGGTGCGTCGGCT